>DASWDH010000338.1:0-2874 GCA_036395495.1 Polyangiaceae bacterium | reverse complement strand
GGGCGTTCACGGCTCGGCGCGTGCGGCCGTAGTAGAGAAGAACGATCGCCGCGATGCCGACGAGCGCCACGACGACGACAGCGATGCGTCGCGAAAACCCGATTCTCATGATGACACCTGATCCCCCACCGCGCGTTCGAGCTCGATACGCGCCGTCCACGCTGCTTCCAATGCGTCGATCCGACTCGCTCGAACGCGCAATGCGTCGCGGGCGGCCGTGAGCAGGCGAAATAGGTCGAAGCGGCCCGCCTGCCAGCCGGCTTCGGCAAGGCTCAGAGTGCGCGTGGCAGCCGGCATCGCTCGCGATGAAATCCGTTCCAGCTCGGTGCGCCGCGCCTCGTAGGCATTCCAAGCTACGATGACGCCGCGCGCTCGCCGACGAACTTCGAGCTCCAGGCGTGTACGTGTGCCTTCGCGCGCCCGCGCGACGACCGCTCGCGGCCCCTGATTTCTCTGTGCCACCGGAAGCTCGATCGAAACGCCCACAATTCCGAAGATCGGCGAGAGGGGCGCCGCGTCCACGCCCGCGAAGAATCCGACCCGCGGAAACACTTCGCGTTCGAGCCTGGTCTCGGTGGCCTCCAGCACGTCGGCACGCGCGCGAAGGGCGGCGAGCGCCGGGTGTTCGTGGGTTGCTTTGGCCATGTAGTGCGAGAGCTCCTGAAGTTGAGGAGGTTCGGTGATCGGAGACGTGAGCTCGAGTCTCACGTCGGGTGCCAGATCGAGAGCGTCGCGCAGCTCCATCAAACGGGCATCGCGCTCGCGCAGCCATGACGCCTCCTGGGCTTGGATGAGCGCGAGATCGAGCTCGGCCGCGGCCGGCTCGAGATCCGAGGCCGCCCCCGTTGCCACGCGGTGCTGGGCCGCGGAAAGGACGCGCTTGGAAATCTCCATCGCCGCTCGGGCTTCGGCGATCCGGAGCTCGGCGATCTGCGCGCCGACGTAGGCGGCAAACGCGCGAAGCCTCGCTTCCGTTCGGTCGAACGCGAGATCCGCCCGGGCCACGCCGGCTTCCCGCTCCGCCTCTCTCACGCGCGCTCCCGGAGCACCTCCGACGTCGAAAAGAAAGTCGAGCATGGCGCCGTACCCGACGTCGCGGTAGCCGCCGCCGCCGGTCAAGGGCGGTCGGGCGTCCACCGAAAGCCGCGGGTTGACCGGCATGACGACGCCCGCACCTACCCGGCGCGCTTCGGCCTGCCTTACGGCATGCTGGGCAACGATGACTTCTGGCGCCTCGGCCGACGCTCGGCTCAGAGCCTCGGTCAGGGAGAGGCGGAGGACATCAGCCCGCGCCGATCGGGGCGAGACAGCCAAGATCGAGATCGCACATGCGAACTCGAGGACCAACCTCGATACACGAATACACACGAGAACCTCCCAGCGATACGCATGGACGCCGATGGCCCATTGACCAACAACGGGCCGCCCCAAAAATCGAGCTGTCAGGCGCGAGGAGGTTCGTCGACGCCGCGCGGGTGGCCGGCTGACGCGCGGAGTCCCCACGCGTCGGGTGCCACGATCGGTTCGCCATGGGGTCTGCGGAACGAAAGATGGGTGACGGGATCACCTTGGTCGCAGGCATCGTTGTCGAAACCCGCAGCGGGCGACCCCGCATGCACCTCGTCGTCGTCCTCTTCTTCTGCCCAATCGAGCAGGTAGGCGAGACTCGAAAGCAAGCTCCCGCTACCGTTCGGTGCGGATCGAATGCTGCCGCGGCTCTCGGAGTCGTGCGCAAGGCACGGTCGCTGATCGGCCGGGAGCTGCACACACCAGGCAGCCGAAGGTCCGAGATGCGCAGACAAAGGTGCCCCGAGGAGCATCGCCATTGCGATGACTAGTCCAATGAATCGCACCACGGCTCCAAGACGTGCAGTGACCATCTTCTTTTGTCAAGCTCGGTTACGTGGGTGTTTCGCAAAGTGAAATTCGGTGATCGCTCGCCCGATTTTCGCGTCTTTGCGCCCGAGGGTGCGGCGTCGTCGCTCGGCTGCGCCGCTCTCCTCTTCCAGAACGGCGGCAATGGCGTCGGACTTGAGCTGAGCGTACGTGTGTGGGCAGCGCACATGTTGCGGATGAACTCGTGGCGGTTTCTGCAGGGCTGTGCTGCAAAGAGCCTCGGCAGGTTGCACAAGCCCCTGCACGAAGTTGGATGGACGCCCGCTGAAATCCGACTAAGAACGACCACGCGGGTTGCGAGTGGACGATTGTTTGCCGCCGACGCGAGTTGGCTCGGCGTGGAAGGCGACTCCTGTGCGGCCGTCGTGAAGGTCGGAGCGCCCTCCGGCAGCTCGTTTGTTGCATTGCGTCACCAACCGCGATTACGTAAGGCGCGTGGGAATCACGGAGTCGATCGCTTTCGGGAGGTATCTCCTTCTGCGCAGCCTGCAGGCGCACGGACCCGCGGAGCTCTACCTCGGTTTGCAACGATCGGCTGCCGGCGTCGAAAAGGTCGTGGTCATCAAGCGGCTGAGCCGCGGACTCTCGCAAGATCCCAGGCTCGCGGAGGCTCTGCTCGAAGAGGCGCGTATTGCGGGGCAGCTCTCGCACGTGAACATCGCACAGGTCTTCGATGCCGGCGAGTTCGAGGGGAGCTACTACTTCGCGAGGGAGCACGTCCACGGAAAATCGCTACGCAAGGTGCTGCAGGCTCTCGGCGAGAAGCGAGCTCTGTTTCCGGTCGAGCACGCCGTCCACCTCGGCATCCAGCTTTGCCATGCGCTGGCCCACGCTCACGAGCGCACCGATCTGCACGGCAATCGTGTGGAGCTGGCGCACGGCGCGCTTTCGCCGGACAACGTGTTCGTCAGCTTCGCCGGCGAAGCGAAGATCACCGATTTCGGTCTGCTCGCGAGCCAGAAGCACACGCTCTCCGCC
>DASWDH010000337.1:0-12877 GCA_036395495.1 Polyangiaceae bacterium | reverse complement strand
GCAGCGGCCGAGGCGTTTCGCTCTTCGGCAGGGGCAGCACCTTGAGAGCCAGATCCCGGCCTAGTTTGAGATCGGTTCCGCGCAGCACCTGGGCCATCGCCCCGCGTCCGACCTCGGTGACGATCCGCAGCCGGCCACCCCAGAGCCGTTCGCCCCCGGCAGCGGGGGGCAGATCCGAGCGCAGCCGCATGCCCTCGCCGCGTGTGGCAACCGAGTCACGCGGAGTGACGTGGCTCCTTTTCGAGTCTTTCTCTTGCGCGGCTTCGTCGGGCGAAACTGGCAGTCTGGCCGGAGGGAAAGAAGGTCGGCCGTCGCTCTGATCGCTCATCGCTCTCTCGTGCGCCGCGTCCACCACCGACCGCGGCCCGGACCCGCCTGGTCATCATAACAGGCGCCGGCCGACCCGGTCGGATTTCGGGGGGGTGCGGGTGGTGCGCGATCCTACCCCCGAAAAAGCCAAAAAAGCCCGACGATGCTGAGAGCGAGCACGCCGAGTGCCAACAGCACCACGATGAAGTCGGTGCTGTTCCAGCCGGCTTTGCGGCGTGCCGGAGCATTCGATGGAGGGTCGAGTCCGCGGTTGGGACGAGGCACGGCGGCGATGGGTGCGGCACCCCTTTCGCGCACGGCTCGCTCGCCCGGGTGCACGTTGGAAGAGGGAGCGCGGCTGCTGCCCGCTGCGTCTGCGTGCGAGCCGACGGGCGGCAGTGGTTCCGGCGGCGCAATGGGTTCGTCGGCGCGGATCTTCTCGTCGGCTGCGCGCTCGAGCTCGCCGAGCGCCTCGATGGCTGCGTGCTGATACGCGAACGTGCCGTTGGCGATGCGCAGCTCTTGGCCCGGCTTCCACGAGCGGTCGCGGCCGTCGAGCTTTTCGCTATCGAGGTGAGCTCCGTTTTTGGAACCGAGATCGCGCACCACCACCTGGTCGGCGCGGCGCACTACCTGCACGTGCCGCCGCGAAGCATCTGCGTCTTCCAGCACCAGATCGACGTCCTGACCCCGGCCCATGACGTAAGCTCGGCCCGGCTGATCGAGCGCCAGGCTCTTGTCGCGATCGGGGCCAGCAATGGCGACGATGCGCGGACCGCCGAGCTCGCCTTGAGCATCGAGCGCGCGAGCGACGAGCGCGAGGGCCAACTCCTTGGTCGCCAGGACGGTTTGCGGCGCGGGAAGTTGCCCGTCGAAACGAATCTCGAGCCAGACCCTTCCGACCCGGGCCAGGTCGCCGTGCTTCAAGATCCGGGGCGCTTGCGCGCCGAGCTTCACGCCGCCCATGAAAGTGCCGTTGGTGCTCCCTTCATCGACCAGGATGTACTCGCTGCCGCGCTGGCGGATCGTCGCGTGACGATGACTGACGCTCGGATCGGGCAGCCTCACTTCCGATCCCTCTCCTCGGCCAATCACGATGACCGGTGCGTCGAACGTGACGGCCAGGTTTTCACGGGCGCGTTCGCCTCTTCCCGACCCACCCGATCGCACCGCCACCGTAACCGGCATCGACAAGGGACTAGCACCGGGGGGCAGGTGAGTGCCAAAACTTGGCCAGCTTCGCGTTTCTCTCGTACGGGGAATCGACCCACCCTGGTTGGAGGAACCGATGAGCGTTCAAATCGCAGGCGGGCCGAAGGCCGCGCCGAGTAACTCAGTCGCAGGCGGGCCGAAGGCCGCGCCGAGTAACTCAGAAGATCGGCGCGACGCCAAAGCCCAGCGCATACCGTTCGAAGCCATTGTCGAGCTCGGCGGCGAGGCCGAACCGAATGCTGCCTTCGAGGCGCAGGGAGTGGATCTCTCCGCGACGGGGATGCATCTACGGACGGCGTATCTACCGGAGGTGGGGCAGCCGCTTCTCTGCCGTTTCGGCAGCGGCGCGCAGGAGATCTCCGCGGAAGCCGAGGTCGTGTGGCGCAAGGAAGGGGCGCGGGGCGGCGAGTTCGGAATCCGATTTACGAACCTCGACGGCGCCAGCGCGGCGGCGCTATGGGAGATGTGCGGTGCCAGTCGAGGCGAGCCGAGCGAGGGGGCTTCGCGAAGCTCGCGTCCGGAAGTCGACGCCGGTACGCGCGTGCGCCTGCACATCGATGGGCTAGGTTCGCCGATGAAAGCAAGGGTTCGCGGCGCCACCGACGGTGAGCTCTTGGTGGGGTCCAATTTGGAATTCTTGCGAGTGGGACGCTCGCTCGAGCTCGAAGACGTGGACCGAGGCGGCAAGCGCCCCGCGCACATCGACCGGGTGGACGTCGAGATCGATCGCGTCTCGCGTGTGCCCCAGCTCGTCGTCACGCTGCGCTACGACGACGTTCCCGCCGAAACATCGGTCCAGATCCCCCTGCCGGCCGCGCTCCGTTCGACGAGCTCGGAAGCGGTCAGCGCGGCTTACGACGCAGCCGACGCTCCCCCAGCGGCGCACGTGCGGGCCGATGCATCGAGCGACGATGTCGAAATGGCCAAGATGATGCGCTCTACGCTGTCCACGGCGGCCGCCGACATCATGCCGAAGATGGCAGAGCTCGGGCTGCGCGCCAAAACGACCCTCGGGCTGCTGGTATCGAAGGCCGTCCAGCGTTCCCGAACGGGTGGCGATCGCCAGGCGCCGCGTCGCACCACCGCACCTCCTCCTTCGGGGGCCCTGCACGCGACGGGAAAGCGCGTCGTCCGCAATGGAGATGACGCTGACGAACGCGACGCGTTCACCAAGCGGCCGCGCATCGGCAAACGGGGAGCGGTCCTGCTCGGCGGGACGGCAGGTCTCCTGACCGTCGTGACCGCCATGGCTCTTCACAAGTCGACGACTCCGCCCCCGGGAGCAGGCCAAGCGGTGTCGGCAACCGAGCCGACCGAGGCGGCGACTGCCGCCCCGCAGCTCGCGGAGATTCCGGCCGGCGGAGCGGATGCCCTTCAGGCCAACGTTCCCCTCTTCGGTGCGACGACGCTTTCCACGACCGAACCCGTTTTGCCGGGCGCGCCCGCGCAGCTCGCGTCCGGCGCGCCCTTGGGTTTTGCGACCGGCAGCCCGGGAGGCACACCTGGACCGATGGAACAAGTCGACGACGGCCGGTCGCAGAGCGGCTCGGATCACCGCTCGAACTCGAGCCGAACGCACACCAAAGCTCCGTCGTTCGGACACGGCAAGATTTCGCACGCTACGTTCCTACGCATGAAGACCGACGGAGAGATCACGACACTGCACGGTGCTCGTACCGCAACTGGATTCACGATCACCGTTCCGGGTCGCCGGGTGGAAGGTGGCTCTTCGCTCGCCGGTCGCGATTCGCGCATCGCATCGGTCAAGGTATTGAACGGCTCCAAGGGGGGCGAGGTGAGTTTCCAATTCAAAGACGGCGTGCCGCCCTACTTCGTTCGTGCGAAAGGGCACGACGTCCAAATCGCCTTAGGTCGCGCGCCGGACGGCGACGACGACGACGATCAAGCCGCGACTACACGCGGCGCGACCGCCAGCAAGCGATCGACCGAGACCCACCACCGCTCGAAGCGGGACTAGCATGACTGCGTCAGATCTTGGCCATGACAGATCACGATCCGCAATTGCCGCGTGTCGGCCAGGTAAGTTACGGCGAGGCCGTCGGAGTTGGGCATCAGACCGGAACGGCCGTCAGGCCTCGCCTCTGCAGCCTCGCCGCTAGCCAGTTCCGCCTGTCCGGTCAGTACTTGAGTGGGCCTATGGCTACTTCGATGAAACGATCTGGTAGCGAGGATCTGACGCAGTAATGTTGTGGACGGCCTTACTTGAGACGTCGCGGTCGGATGGTGATCTCCGTCGATCCGCCACAGGGAACATGGATGTATTCGCTCGGCGCCAGCCACGCAGGTTCGCCGCCGTTCGCATTGGGCAAACCGACGCTGATGAACTGCTGCTTGCCGCACGGCACCACCAATCGATCTTCGAGCCGACCGTACTTTTGAAGAAAGACGTAGACGTAACCGAAGTGCATCGGAGAATGCACGGTGAGAAAGCCGTACTTGCTCCGAGTCGAAGTGGGTTTCACCGGTTTGGGCGGAGGCGTGTTCGGAGGGCACGCCGCTGGGATCGGTGCTGGGCTCGGCGGCGCGGGCAACGCAGTAGCTCCCTGAATCGCGGCGTACGCCGGTCCGTCGGCGGGCGGGCCATCGGCGCCTCTGCCTCTTTGGACCGCGCGAGAGGAGCTGCGAGCAACGGGGAGGAAAACGACTAGAAGCAGCGCACCAATGGCGACGGCCACACCCGCGCGGCGCTGACTGGGCGTGAGGGCATCGAGCCAAGCGGCGAACGGACGCGATTCTACCCATTTTTCCGCGGCCTGCGACGCCCGCAGTACCCAGCCGAAAAGCGAGTCGTCGCCGTGCGGCGCGAGCGCAGCGTAAGCCGACGAGCCCGTATCGAGTGAATTGGCCAGTGCCGAAATGCGCTGACGCAGCTCCTTTCGGCCGCGCCCGAAGTGCACCGCCTTCTTGATCCAGCTTGCCATGTCCGCGCAGCTGATCGTGCGCTTGTGGGTCGACTGCTCGATGGATGCGTCGATGGCCGCCAGCACTTCGCGAGGAAGGTCGCGGCGCAGAATCGAAAGAGGTTCGATGCCGAGCGCGGGCGATCGACCGGTCAAAAGCTCCCAGAGCAGCAACCCGGCCGCGTAGACATCGACCTTCTCGCTGATCTTTTGCTCCGGCGCCAGGTAGCTCGCATCACGCAAGCCATCCTCGGCGTTCGGCTCTTCGTTCACGATTTTGGCCAGCGCGAAGCCGCTGAGCTTCACCGTTCCGTCTTTGCCGAGGAAGACGGCGGCCGGGCTGACCGCGCTGTGCACGACCGTCGCCGGCTCGCCTCGTTCGTCCAGATGGCCGTGGGCGTGGGCCAACGCCTCGAGAACGGCGACTCCGATGTAAAAGATAGCGGCATCGGAGAGCTTTTCACCGGTATCGCGAAAGAGGGCCAGAAGCTCGGCGAGCGACAAGCCGTCGACGTGCTCGAGGACGAGAACGAGCCGCCGCCTGTCTTCGAAGAAATCATGAGTTCGGATGATGTTGGGATGGTTCAGCTTGGAACAAATCGTTGCTTCACGCGCGAGGTCCTTCACGAGCTCGCCATCTTCAGGGCGCGGATCAGCAATGATCTTGAGAACGACTTGTCGCCTGAAACCAATGGGACCTTCTTCGCGCGCGACGAAGGTGCGCACACCGCTGCTCTCGAGCGGACGAACGACGCGATAGGGACCAATTCGGTCCACGATGGGAACCGCCGAAGACATGTCTGGTTGTCTTCAGTTTACTGCTTTTTGGTGCGCGACGGAGCTCCGAGAAAGAGCTTCAGCGGCTCGTGCTCTGCCTTGGCTACAGGCGGCGACGGGGTAGGACCCATGGCATTCAGCTGGACCGCTTCCATCAACAGACCAGCGATCGGCTTCTTCTGGACCGGAGCGCCGCCCGTTTTCATCGCGCGGAACGTGACCAAGCCGCTCTTATACTTCATGACTTCGCGCAAGATTGCGAGAACTCCTGCCGGCTTCGCGTTGAGCGTTCCGCCAGTGGCAAATCCGCCGACCAGGTCGATCGTGGCTTCCGACCCTTCGTGCGTGACTTTGACCTGCCCCGATCTCCGTTCCATCTCCAGCAGCGCGAGGACGGTCGCGAGCGACATCTGCTCGAGGCTTCCGCGGAGGGCTTCCCCCGGCGGCAACGAGCCCTTGTCGAGAAACGAATCTCGCGCGCTGCGGAGTCGCTGCGCCATATCCACGAGAGCGCGAACTTGCGCGACCACTTCCTCGAGGCGAAACGGTTTGGTCACCCGCACGTCGGCACCTACATTGAACGCCTCGAGCGGAGAATCTTGCTCTTCGTCGTCGCTGCTGAGAAACAGAAACGGCGTCGTCGAGATCGCCGATGAGTCGGCGCGTACCTTGTGGGCCACCCAATATCCGTCGAAGTCCGGAAGGGCGACGTCACAGATGATGCAGTCCGGCTGCACTTCTGCCACTTTTCGCATGCCTTCCAGGGCCTCGCTCGCGAGCGTCACCTCGTAATTGGCATCCTTCAGGCCTTCCTCGAGCAGGTCCGCGATCCATTCGTCTCCTTCGATGACGAGAACCCGGCCTTGGCTCATGAGACCAAGCTATCACTAGTCGCCGAAGAAAGGTCGAGCCGGGTCGCTGGCCTGTGCCACTATGCCGCACCATGAATTCGAACCAAGAGCTCGCTCGGCAGCTGGAAAACACACTTGCCCTGAAAGCACCGCCCGTCGCGCTGATCTTCAGCGACACACCTTTACCGGGCGTACCGAAGGTGCAGGCGGCGGCGCCCGCTGGCTGTGGGTACTGGAAGCGTGCCGCGCAAGGTGAACTCTTCTACACGAACGCCGAGGACCACTTGGGTTGCGCCGTCGGCGCCTTCACCCACGGCGCTCCGCTCAGCCCCGCCGACCAGACCAACCTGATGGACACCGTAGGGATGATGATCGGCCTAGGTTACCTCTCCGAGAGCGAAGTCGCGCAGATACCCAAACGCAACGCGACGCTCGCGATCGTCACCTACGGACCGCTGTCGCTCGTGCCGCGCGACCCCGACGTGGTGCTACTGCGCGGCACCCCGCGCGCTGCGATGTTGCTCACCGAGGCGGCGCATGCGCTCGGCGTTCGAAGCGAGGCCCCACCGGTCATCCGACCGGCCTGCGCCATGGTCCCGGCCGTACTCGCCACCGCCCGGGCGACGACCAGCTTCGGCTGCATCGGGAACCGAGTTTACACTGGGCTTGCAGATGACGAAGTTTGGTTCGCGCTATCTGGCCACCATCTCGGGGCGTTGGTCTCGCAGCTGGCGATAGTGGCCAAAGCCAACGAGGAGCTCGAATCCTTTCACCGCGCCCGCGCCGGCTAGTGCACCGAGCAAAGGTGCATGCGCGAGCTTATTTCGGCGAGAAGATGCTCGGCGCCGACCGGCTTTCGTAAGAAACACACGTCCGGCGATGGTGAGCGTTCATCCGCCGATAGAACGATGATCGGCACGTGCTTCATCAGTTTTTTGCTGCGGACAGCCTCGAGCAACTGCCAACCGCTCATCACCGGCATCGACAGATCGGTGATGATCAAAGCCGGCCTGATGCGCCGCAGGATCTGCATCGCTTCCCGCCCATTGCGAGCGTGAAGCACGTCGTAACCCTGTCCCACCAGAAGCAGACAGAGCGCGTCACGTGTGTCGTCGTCGTCTTCGACCACCAAGATTGATTGCGGCACAAAACTCTGATCCTCGCTGGTCACGCGACTCGAAGCTCCTATCTACCCCCGATGGTCAGCAGGAAGCGTGCCACTCACATGTGCATGTGCAGGCAGGCGCGCTCACCCGCGACCGGGCGATGGCGGCCGCTCGTCAAACGCCGGGCACCGCGTCTGGCGGCTCGGGATGAGGCATCGAAGGCCTTCCTTTCGCGCCGGCGTGGCCGCAGTACCGAGAGACGACGGCGACCAGATCGCCGAGCTCAAAGGGTTTGCTGAGCACTTCCGCATCGACGGCGGGCGCCTTTGCCCCGGTGATCACCACGACCGCGATCTGTGCAAGCGAGGGATCGCAGCGAATCGCATCGAGCAACTGTTGCCCGCCCATTTCCGGCATCAAAAGGTCCAAGAGGAGGACGCATGGGCGGCTGCCACCCTTGAGCTCGCGCAGGGTGTCCTCGCCATTGCAGAACTCACGAACCTCGTAGCCCTCTTCGGCGAGAACGTCGGCGATGCTCGTTCGAATGTCCGGGTCGTCTTCGGTGACGAAGATGTGCGGCATGCTCAGGCATGAGTCTGCGCCCGCGCGCGCCCGCTCGCAAGAAACTCGGGCTTTGGGCCGACGCCGCTCATTCGCCACCGAACCCGGAAGCAAAGTCGAGCGCGATGAGCGGTGCCTCGGGGTTGTCCTTGTGCTTGATGAACACGAACACGTCCACACCGGCTGCCGAAAACTCCCGGAAACGCTCCTTCCAGAGAGCACGCTGCTCGGGCGAGTATTGGTCGCGCCGCAGGCGAACGTAGGTGTGCTTGGCGGTGAGCACCGCGGGACACTCGAAGTCGTCGTTGTCGTTGATGCACATCGCCGCGCCGTGCTTTTCGAGCAAACGAAATGTGGCATCCGCGAACCACGACAGGTGACGAAATTCGAATGCGCTCCTCGGGCGTTCCGGCAGCGCTCCCAAAAACGACTCCAGACGGTCGAGGTCCTGACGAAAGAAGGGCGGGAGCTGGTAGAGCACCACGCCGAGCCGCGAATCCAACCGTCCGAGTAGCGTGAGCTGATACTGCAGCGCATCCGATGGAACGGCGAGCCGCTGGCGATGCGTGATTCTCTGGGAAGCCTTGATGGCGAATCGAAAATCGTCGGGGGTTGCGTCTTTCCACCCGTCGAGAGTCTCGGGCGTCGGCATCCGATAAAACGTGGAATCGATTTCGACGCAAGGAAACCGCGTTGCATAATAGGAAAGGAACCGCTTCTGCGGCAGATCGGCTGGATAGAAGATCGATTTCCACTCTTTGTAGCTGAATCCCGACGTTCCGACGCGAACGGCCATGGCCGCGCGATGATAGTCGTTCTCGGTCGGATGCGCTGCTACGCCCGTTTGGACTCGTTCTTCAGGATGGCTTCGAGGCGCGCCACCGCACGCGCCACGTCGGGGCGGTCGTCGAGCAGAGGGCGCATCGGATCGCCTCGCTCCTCGATACGTGAAGGGACCGACAGCATCGACCAGCGCGTGGGGGTGAGGGTCGCCCCGACTTCGTCCCAAGCGAGAGGTGTCGACACGGTCGCTCCTTTGTGGGCTCTCACCGAGTAGGGGGCGACGATCGTGCGCGAACGTCCGGTCTGGCCGGTGTCAATGTAGACGCGCTGCCCTCGTTGATTGACCCTTCTCTCCATCGTTCCGATGGCGCGATGGCGGCCCTCGAGCAGGCGCCCCAAGAGCTCGACCAGCGCGCGGGCGGTCGGAAACGAAACGCCGGGCCCCATCGGCACGAGCACGTGCAGCCCCGATTGCCCCGATGTCTTGGGATACCCGGACAGGCCGATCTCGGTGAGCAGGCCTCGCAACGAAAGGGCTAGCTCGACGGCATGGGCGATGGGAGACGAACCGATGTCGAAATCGAACGTGATGAAGTCGCATGCCTCGAGCGAAGCCGAACGAGCCGCCAAAACGTGAATGGGAATGCAGCCCAGGTTCGCGATGTAAAGAAGCGTGTCGCTGTCATTCACCAAGAAACATTGCACTTCGCGGTTCTCGTCCTCGTCGCGCCGGATGGTGATCGTCTTCACCCAGCTCGGCGTACCGACCGGTACGTTCCATTGGTAGAAGCTCTTTCCCGCGATCCCGTCCGGATAGCGCACGAGCACGACCGGACGGTTGTAGAGATAGGGCAGGACCGTCGGCGCAACGCGCAGGTAGTAATCGCAGAGATCCTTTTTGGCGAGCCTGTCGTCTGGCCAGAAGATCTTCTTGGGGTTCGTGATTGGAACGCGCGAAAGGGATGGGTGGGGGGCGGGCAAAACTTCTTTCGCTGCCGAGTCGTGGTTGGCAGCATCCGATGCTTCGTCGGTCCAGGACGGCTCGAGGTGGGGAGCAGCGGTGCAGTCGGTCGGGGCAACGTCGTCGCGAATGCCGCGGAAGACCGGGTGACGCAGCCGGGCGTCTTCGGTCCACCCGCCATAGCGCACACTCACCACGACGCGAGGCTGCACGAAGGTGCGGCCCCGCGGCGCGGGTTCGAGCTCGCCGCGCGCGGGCGAGCCATCGATCACGATCGCCGACAGACGGCGAACCAGCGCGTCGATGTCGCGCTCGTCGAGGCCGCTCCCCACTTTGCCTCTCACGATGAGCTCGCCCCGGTCGTACGAGGCGACGTCGAGCGCACCGAGACGATCGCGAGTCCCCTCGCCTCTCGTGAATCCGATGACGACGAACTCGTCGTCGCGCTCGCACTTCACCTTGACCCAATCGCCGGTGCGGCGAGGTCCGGCGACGTAGGCAGAATCGGCCCGCTTGGCGACCAGTCCTTCCAGGCGCTCACGCTTGCAAAACTCCAAGAGAGGCCGGCCATCGTCGGCGATGTGGTCGAGCACTCGAATCGCTCCTTTGCCCTTGATGAGCTCGGAAAGGAGCGCCTTTCGCGCGATGAGCGGCAGCGGCCGCAGGTCGAAAGATTCGAGCGCCAACAGATCGAACACCACGTAGGTGACCGGCGTCTCGGCCCACGAAAAATCCAGTTTTCGCGGCTTGGGTGCCTGCATCCTCCCTTGTAAACGCTGAAAGCTCGGCCGCCCCTTGTCGTCGAACGCGACGATTTCGCCGTCGAGCACGACTCGGTGAGGGGCGAGGGCCCGTACCGCGCGTACGATTTCCGGAAAGACGGCGTTGGCCGAGCCGAGCTTGCGAAAGAACAGCGCTGCGTCCTCGTCGCGCTTCTCGGCAATCATACGAAAGCCGTCGAGCTTGAGCTCGTAGACCCACCCACTTCGATCGATCGGCCCCTCGGTGTTGGCGCAGAGCATGGGAGAAAGGCTCCGTCCATCGACCACGCCCGACTTGGCACCCAGTTTTTCGGCGCGCAGGGCGAGCTGCCTCACGACCGTCGTACTTTCGGCAAGCTCCTCCACCGTGAGTCCGGACAGGACGCTTCGCGGCTCGTCATCGACGATCGAGCTCTTTTTGACGTGAGCGTCGGGTTTTTTGAGAAGAAGCCACTCGCGTTGCGCGTCGCCGGGAAGGACGGCCTCCCCATGGGCGTCGAGCGCAGGCGTCCTGGCCTTACTCTGCGCGCCCTTCGGCCCGCCTGCGGGTTTTTGACGCCTGCGCCCTTCCTCGCCGGTGAGCACGAGGCCGAAGCGACCGCGAAGCTTGTAGCCGACGAGCTCGAAGTCGATCTTTCCGCGGGCGACCCCATCCTCGCCCGACCCCTCGAGGTAGCGAACGCGGCCGCGGTCCCAGACAATCATCGCCCCGGCCCCGTAGTTGCCCTCCGGAATGACTGCCTCGAAATCGAGGTACTCGATGGGATGATCTTCGGTTTCGACGGCCAGTCGCTTGTCGCCGGGATCGAGGCTGGGGCCGCGCGGCACTGCGAAGCTTTTGAGCACACCGCCGAGCTCGAGGCGGAGGTCCCAGTGCCGGCGCCGAGCATCGTGAAGGTGGACGACGAAGGCGCCACCGAGTGTGGGTCCACCGCTATACGAAGGTTCAGGCCCGAACGGCTCATTGGTGCGCGCCCTGTTCCGTTTGGCTTCGTACGACGCGAGTTTTGTCGAAGTTTTCGGCAAAGGACGAACTCCTCGGCTACGATGTGCGCATGGCTGCACGCGCTATCGGAACGGGCACGATCTCTTTCGGTCTAGTATCGATTCCCGTCAAACTCTACACGGCAACCGCCTCGGAAGCCGTCGGCTTCAACCTCATACATAAGAAGTGCAAGGGGCGGATTAAGCAGCAAATATTCTGCCCCGCGGACAACGAGGTCGTCGAGCGCGGAGATTTGCTGAAGGGGTACGAATACGCGAAGAACCAGTACGTGCTCTTCACCGAAGAGGAGCTCGATGCTCTGGAAGCCGCCAAAACGAACAGCCTTGAGATAGTGGAGTTCGTGCCAGCCGACACGGTCGACTGGATTTACATCTCCAAGACCTATTACCTCGGGCCCGACAAGGGGGGCGACAAGGCCTACCAGCTCCTCAGCGAGGCGATGGATCGAACCCACAAGATCGCGGTCGGACGGTATTGGACGAGGGGCAAAGAGCAACTCGTACTGCTTCGGCCGTACAAGAAGGGATTGATGCTCCACTATGCCTACTATGCGAACGAGGTTCGCTCATTCGATGAGGTCGACACCGGTGCCACCAACACCTTCAAACCCATCGAGGCCGAGCTCGCGGACAAGCTGATCGCGCAGCTGACGATTCCCGCCTTCGAGCCCGATCAATATCGCGACGAGTACGTGGAGCGCATCAAGGCGGCGGTCGAGCAGAAGGTGGCAGGGCAAGAGATCTCGATGACGCCCGAGCAACCCGCAGCCCAGATCATCGATCTGTTCGAGGCACTCAAGCGGAGCCTTTCCGAGGTGACCGGCGCCGCCAACGATGCCGCCTCGGCGGCCACTGCAACGAGCTCGTCAGCCGCACAGACCGCGGAAGAACCCGCTGCCGGTGAGGCGAGGCCGCCGAAGAAGGCGGTGCCCCGCAAAGCTGCGCGCGGCGCCAAACCAGCCACGGGCTGATCGGAGTAGCGATAAGCCAACTAAACGACTGACCGGACAGGCGGTACTGGCTGGCGGCGAAGCAGGAGAGGACGGCCGTTGCCGGCTGATGCCAACTTCCGACGGCCTCGCCGTAACTTACCTGGCCGACATCCGGCAATTGCTGATCGTGATCTGGCATGGCCAAGATCTGAGACCGTAATGCTAAGAGGTGTCGAGCCGCGTCAGGACAATCCGGCGATTTTTGCGCTCGGGATGAGGGACGACTTCGAACTTGACCACCGGCGCGGGAGGCGGAGGGGCGGGTTTGCGTGCGGGGGCCGCGCCGGCGACCCGACGGCGACTTCGGCGGGGCTGACCGACGGGAATCTCGAACTGGCGGACGACGACGGGCCGCACATCGGCCGCTGCGTTGGCGGTGCTTCGCAGGATTCTCGTCGGCTTCGGCTTCGGCTTCGTCTCTCGGTCCTCTCGTTCTGCCAATTCTTCGACAGCAGCTGCCCGAACGGCGGCAAGGACGTCGGAGAACAGATTTTTCGTCAGGCGATCGAGTGCGGCACGAAAGCTTTCCATCAGAGCGGCGCTTAGCGCATCGAGGTCCTCACTTCAAGGCCGCTTCTCGTTTTGTCGTGGTGTCCAATCCGGCAACCAGGCTCGACGATCAACAGAATGCGCTGCAG
>DASWDH010000336.1:0-12193 GCA_036395495.1 Polyangiaceae bacterium | reverse complement strand
CGACCAGATTCCAGTTCATCGGGTAACCATTTCCTCGTGGAGGGCTACGGCACAAGTGAGCAGCGTCGTAGCGTAGCCACCCTTCGGTAGCACAAAAAGAACACGCAAGGCGCCCCGCTGTTCCCGCACCTCATCCACGGCGAGCTCACGCACCTTGAGGACGAGCGGCCGTCGCGAGCCTTCTCCCAGCGCTCTGTGCCCTTCGAAGGGATTTTCGTTTCCTGTGGCCTTCACCAAGATTTCACGTTCGATCTTCGCAGGTTCGCCCTCCGGCCACCTCATCCGAGCTCCATAGATGGGTCCGGTAGGACAAATTTCCCCACGTTCGGCGCGATCAGCGTCGGTCTCCGGATCGGTGCACAAAAACATACCTCCGGTGTCGGTCTTCTTGAGCAAGTCTCCGGCCAGCGGACGGCACCATGTCCCCTCGCTGCACCTTCGCTCGAGCACGACGTTGAAGAGGTGCGCTTGGAGCGCGGAGAAGAGAAGCCGGCGCTCGCGTCGATCACTGGGTCCGCGCGTTTTTCCGGTAAGCCAATCGAGCGCGCGCTCCGGGTTGTCGCCGTCGCGGCCGAAGCGCTGGGGGCCGAACGAGTTGGGAACGCCATCTCGTTTGGCTTCGTCCAATTTTGCGACGACCTGTGGCAGGTCCTCGGCTGCCAGGTCCCGGAGCACGATGGCAAATCGATTTCCCTTGAGCTGGCCCGGCTTCAGCTTGTGAGGGTGACGCGTGGCTCGCTCGACGCGAATGCCGTCGAGCTCGAGACCGATCGCCTCTTCGACAGAACGCTCACGCGCGAATGGAATCGAGACGGTCTGCCGGGCGACCGCACGCTTGTCTTTCATCCCGGCATAGCTGGCGCCGCGCTCGTCGACGACGAGCGCTCGACAAATGCGCCGAACCGCGTCGTTGGTCGTGACGTTCGTCTTGGTAATTTCGACATAGAGATGCTCGCCCTCGCCGCTCGGCGAAAAGGCGGGGATCTCCTCGACGACGAAGTCTTCGGGCGATCGGCGGATGGTGGCTAGCGGTCTCACGGCGCGAGCCGTGTGCTTGTAGCATCGCTAGCATTACTGCGTCAGATCTTGGCGATGACAGATCACGATCAGCAATTGCCGCGTTTCGCTCACGCAAATGACGGCGAAGCCGTCGGTAGGGCGCATCAGACCGGAATGGCCGCGAGGCCTCGCCTCTTCGGCTTCGCCGACAGCCAGTTCCGCCTGCCCGGTCAGTAGTTTCGTGGGGTATGGCTACTCCGATGCAACGATCTGGTAGCGAGAAACTGACCCAGTAATGCTAGCGA
This sequence comes from Polyangiaceae bacterium, assembly GCA_036395495.1. Lineage (GTDB taxonomy): Bacteria > Myxococcota_A > Polyangia > Polyangiales > Polyangiaceae > DASWDH01. The sequence continues at coordinate 10,889 of DASWDH010000336.1, read as the reverse complement.
GGATCGGCGCAGCAGCGAAAGCCGGTGGAGTAGTCGTGGTAGGTGGCGGGATGCGCAACGGTGCGGTACTCGCAGCCTTCGCCGTTGATGCGGGTGTCGAGGTAGTAGCCACCGCGGAACGTACCATTGGGATCGGCCGTCCACTCGTGGACGTTGCCAACCATGTCATAGACATGAAACCCGTTCGTGCAGCGGGAGAACGCCCCTGTCGCAGCGAGCGTGCCCGGAACTTGGTTGAGGCGCGGATCGTTCATGGGCTCGCGCAAGTAACGCCCCGAGCCGAGCCCGAGGAAAAGTCGATCGAGAGGGGACACGCGATGCGTGTCGACGCAATAGCCGTCCTTGCGTTCATCGCCGTACGGGTATTTGGTTGCCGTCGGACCCTTACAAGCCGTGACCCACTCGCCGTCGGCGCACAGCCGTTTGCCCGCTTCTTTGCAGGCCGCCTCGGACTCGTTGCGACTGATGTACGCTTGTGGGACGACGCTCTTCCTGGAGACCGCCCTCACCCGAACGCCGGTCACCGGCAGAAAAGGAGAGTGGGGCGCGGTCGATCCGTCGTCGCGAACCTCCTCCGTGCTCGCCTCGAATCGGTCGATGCAGAACTTGCCGATGAGCTCCATGTCGGCGGGGCAGGGAGGCGCAGGTGCCGGACGCACGCGCGCCACGCGATGGCCGGCCGAAGTCGAGGTGGATTTGGATGCGAGGAGGAGCGTGGCTAGCAGGGCAGTCGCGGGCACGAGGAACGTGGACGCGGCCCGCATTCAATCTGCTCCGCCCGCCGAAGCGGTAACGTTCGCTTTTACGCGCATGCCAATTCTCTCGTGTTACTCGGCGCGGCCTTCGGCCCGCCTGCGCTTAGAGCTCGTGAGGCATAAGATCTCTCGGGCTGCGGAAGTACTGCAGGGGAGAGTAAGCCAGGAAATTCGACACGCGGGAAGTGTAAAGACAGGCGTACTCCTCGACTTGATCACCGAAGCTCGACTTTTCGGCACCCTCTTTGAGGAGCGAGCCCCAGTAAGGGTGGAAACGTTTGTCCACCCTGTCATTCAAGAGGATATTCTCTTTTTCCACTTCGCGCAGCAATCCGCGCACGCGCTCGACGCTACGTTTGGCGCGCACCCTTTCTGCCGAAAGGTGTGTGAGCGTCGCACCGTTTTCCCCCTTGCCGGCGTGGGTTTCGATCTGGCGGGTGAGATCCTTGTAGCGGGCCTGGTTGTAGCGCAGTTCGTCCTCGAGCTTGGCTCGCATCTCTTCGAGCTCGTCGTTGCGCCGTAGATCGGTCTCGCAGGCGTCGTGGGCCATCACCTCGGCTTCCATTTCTTGGATGATCATGGCGGTGCGCCAGGACGACTCCTTCTTCGAGCGCAGGATGTCGCCATAGATGTGATCGCCGACGTAAACGATGCGGTCGCCGGTCACGCCGAGAAGACGCTCCAGATCGTGCAGGTTTCCCCCTTGGTAGATCTTGCCGCGTTCGAGGGGGAACGTTGCCGGACGAAGCTCGTCGCCAACGCGCTCCTCGAGCGGTCGTCGCTGTTGAAAGAAAGCGGGCTTCTGGGCAGCCACGATGACGACATCGAAAAAGTGGCGCCAGGTCGGGTACTCCGGCAGCGACCCTCCCAGAAGGTACGTCATCATCCGATCGGTGTAGGGCCAGCGTGAGTTGGTGAGCAGAAAAAGCTTTCGACCTGCGCTGCGGAATTTGTGCAGGGTGGGAGCGAGGTCGGGATCTTTGACGACAAACCGCGGCAAGTCGGCCAAAACGGCATCGAGGATCGTTCCGTCGCCGTGGGCTTCGTCGATGCACTCGCGAATGTCGGCGAAGAGTTGCCCATAATCGACCGCGAGACCGCGTTTTTCGAACGCATCGACGATGCCGGCGTACAGGGCCGCTTCACTCAGCGCGTAGAGCGTATCGATCCAGTGATAACGCGGCGTCGTGGGCCGGATCTTCTTCGATTGGTAAAGTGAACGAATCTCGTCTTTCGATAGCTGCCGCATCCCGTGATAGCCGCGCTGAACGACCTTGTAGCGGTCCATCTTCAGGATGTTGCCGAACCTCTTGTCGATGAGAAGCCCGCGAATGGGAAACTGCGTATCGAAGGGGATATCGCTGATGTGCTCGGGATAGCCGCGGGCCATGAGTTTTTGGGCGGTGGCCTGGATCGAAAGATGATCCATCTCGGGTTGGTCGTAGATCGCGAGCGTGTAGTCCATGTCGAAGCCGACGAAAGCAGCTCCGCTGAGACGGAGATCGCGGTTGACGAAGATGCGGCGGGTCCGCTGGATCCCGCGAGCCAGGCTGGAGGTCGCTTCTTCGAAGGGGAGGGCAAGTTGCTGGAATGCCACGCGATCCCTCGTAGGGTAGCATCCCTCAAGCCCTTTCGCTCCGAGCCCCGATTGACGCAGCGGTCGAAGCGAGCAGTATATTGGCCCGAACTATGCTTGGATCGAGCTCGCCGGCGAGCGGGAGCGCTCGCGACGATATTCCTAATGGCCAGCGCGCGAGGCGTCTTGGTGCTGCGCGCAGGCGAGGCGATCAGCGAAGTCGCCGCTTGCGGAGATTTTCCGGCCTGGATCGAGCGCGATGCGGCGCAAGTCTGGACGGGAAGCTGGCTCGAGCGTGACCTTCGGTCATGCGATCCACTGCCCGATCCGACGTCGGTGTCGGCGATCATCATCACCGGATCGAGTTCGAGCGTGACCGAACGAGCGCCTTGGATGTTGCGCGCCGAGGCGTACGTGCGGGACGTCGTGCATGCCGAAATCCCGCTGCTCGGAATTTGCTTTGGCCATCAGCTCATGGGTCAAGCGCTCGGGGGCGAGGTTCGAAAGAACCCCTACGGTCGTGAAATCGGAACGGTCGAGGTGAGGGTGTCGAAGAGGATCTTCTGTTCGACGGCCTAGCGGCTCTTTTTGCCGTCAACGCCACGCACGTCGATTCGATTGTCGAGCTACCCCCTGGGGCCAGGGTTCTGGCGCGCACCGCGCTCGAGCCCAATGCGGTCGTGGCGTTCGGCGCGGTGGCGCGCGGCGTGCAGTTCCACCCGGAAATGGATGCTCGCGTGCTACGGGGTTATATCGAGGCGAGGCAGTCCTGCCTCGTCGAAGAGCGCCTCGACGTCGAGGCGATTTTGGCCGCAGCCACTGAGGCGCCGTCCGGTCGTGAGATACTGCGCAATTTCGTCCGCCGTTTCGTGCTCTCGCCGGCGCGCCGCGCTGCATGACGACCCTCTAACTTCGGGCCTCGGGTCCCTCCAGCGCGTCGGCGTCGTCGTCGGCCACGTGAGCGAAATCGCGACGCTCACGCTTCTCGCGCACACGCTCGCGTACGTAATCCACGATGTGATCGACGTAGGTCTCGAAGGCAGGACAGAGGATGCCGGTACCCGCCAACATTTCCTCGCTGTTGCGAATGTCGAATTTCACCGCGGTGGCGAGGCGGTCCACGAACGCACGGGGACTCTTGGCGAATCGTTCGAGGCCCGGCGTGCGCAAGAGCGCTTTGGTGAGGTTGGTCGGGATGAAGCCCCGCGGCGAAGGGCGACCACCGGCGCGGGCGACGAGCTCGAAGATCCGCCGCGCGGTGAGGGGGCTCGGGTCGACCAGGTGAAACGTGCGCCCGGGCGAACGAGGGTCTCGACCGATGGCGCGCGAGCCGCGAACCACGTAATCGATGGGGACGAGGTTCAAAGGACTGTCGCCTCGTCCGGGCAACGGAACCGCGATCTCGGCGGGGGTGGTGATGATAAGCAAAATGAGCAGGTAGGGGCCATCGAACCGATCGATCTCTCCGCTCGTGGAGTCGCCCACGATGGTGGACGGCCGAACCACCGCGATGGGGACCGATTTCATGGCTTGTCGAGCGAGCTTCTCGGCGCGAGCGCGTGTTTCGGCGATGAACGTGGGAAAACTTTGCCCGGCCGCGAGATCGTCCTCTCTGACGAGCCCGGTTCGATCCCCGGCAACTTCGACAGTCGACTGCAGGACCAAACATTTCAGCGAGCTACATGCCTTCGCCAATTCGATGATCTCGGTCGTACCGTTCACGTTCAGCTGTTCGGCCTTTCGCTGGTCGACGCCCAGGTACGTCACGTGCGCGGCGTGGTGAATGCGGTCGATCTCACGCGAAAGCGAGCGAAACTCGGCTCCCGACAATCCGAGATCCATGGCCGCGGCATCCCCTTCGATCATCACGAAGCGGTCCCGGAAGCTCTGAGGCCAAGTCGAAACGGTGTACTCGGCGTCGGGAGCCAGCTTGGTTCGGATGACGGCGTAGATGAGCGTGCGTGGCTCGTTTTCGAGAATCTCCAGCGCGAGCTTGCGGGCGAGAAACGACGGAAAACCGGTGAGCAGCGTGACTTCGTCGTAGCCGGGGCGAGCCATGGCTAGTGACCCGCTCCGAAGGCGCCGCCGAGCGCCGCGGCATATTCGACGACGGCGCTTCCGGGCGCGTCGAGCTCGAACCAAGCCTGGCCTTTTGCATCCTTTCCGTAGGTCAAGAGAAAGGGCGAGCCTTGCTGTGAGAGTCCCAGGCCGAGGCGCGCCGGATCGGCGAGTAGCGCGAACGAAACAGTGGGTCCCAATCTCTTGATGGCGCCGGTGAGGTAGAGCTCTTGCCCGAGCGTCTTTTCCGATCCCTGCTGCAGGGTGGCGTAGGCTTCCTTCGCGTCTCGGCCGGCGGCTCCGGAAAACACCTCTTTGTCGACCGACCACACGATGTCGAATGCATCGTTCTCCACCGGCTTGTCGCGTTCGCGGTGCAGCTGAACTTTGGGTGGGCGTCGCAGCACGTGCACCGTCTGGACAACGCCTTCGCTCGGCGTACCGAGTCCGGATAGCTTCATGTCGCCTACCCAATTGGAGAGGGGCTCGGAAATCGCTCGAATGTTGAGCAGCTTCAGCATGGCGGTCACTCCTTGACTGAGCTCGTACGCGTCGGACACGGCGCCGCGGACGATAGCGGCACGCGTGGCGCCTGACCAGACGAGGCCGGCCGTGAGCCAATCACCCCGGCCCTTCGACCAGCTGCGAAAAGCCGACTCGATCTTGGACTTGTCGCCGGGCGAAAGACGTCCGCCGAGAATATTGGAAATCGCTTCGAGTTGTGCCGCCGATGATTGATCGCGCGCCTCGGCGGTGTCGTGGGTGAAAAGCGCGACGGCCACCGACGCGGGGAGCGAAAGCAGCGGCTCGGCGTCGGTCACCGACATGGTGGTGATTTCCTGGGTCGCCGGCCCATCCCCGGGTTTCGGCTTCAGCGCCAAAACGGCGCGGTAGCTGGGGCCGCTGCCTTTCGGCTCGATCCCAACGGCGAGCCGTGCCTCGGCGAGGTCGCCGAGGATGGCGAAGAACTTGGCCGCCTTGGTATCGATGTCCGCCAGGGCTTGCGCCGGATCACCGAAATCGGGCGCGCTACCGCCGTGCTTGGCGCGCATCGCGAGGTCTTCCGATTCGCGTGCTTGCTTCCATGCAGCCCAGATTGTCGTGAGGCGCGCGGTCAACGGTCCGGCCAGCGCATCGTGCGTGGAGGTGATGACGAGATCTTCGCTCGGCAGCGGCCGATGCGGCAACGTGCGCGTCACGAAACCGGCGCAGCGCTGGAGCACCTCTTTGTCCTGGCCGATCACCAGATAATTGTCGGCGACTGCCAGCGACCAAGTGCTTGGCTCGGGAGGAGGCGGGCCGAGCAGCGTCACCGCGCCGGCAGCGACGCCTTTGACGAACCGCGGGGTGCCCGTCGTCATCAGCTCGATCAAGCGTGGTCCGTCTTTCACGTGGATCGCGAGCACCGCGGTCACCGCGTCGCGCTCGTCGACGAGTGCGCCCACCGCGGGCACGTTGAAATCGAGTTGTTCGAGCGCCGAAAGCGGGAGACCGAGCACGCCCCCCAGAAAGACCGCCGGCGAGCTCGGAACGAGTCCTTTGCCAGCGGCGAGGCTCGTGCGCACCGACTCCCAGGTGCGATCGGGATGCGCAAGGATGAGCTCGCCGACGAGCCCCGCAGGAGGCGGCACCGCCGTCGAGGTGCCCTCTGCTCCCGCTGCGCCGGTCGGCGAGCGTTTGCAGCTCGCGGTGAGAGAAAGCAAGAGCGTGAAGACCGCCCATACGAAGCAGCGTCGAGCGCGATTCTTTTCATGCCGGATTTCCATTGCGCAGCCGGAGTCTACCAAACGACGTGTCGGTGAAAAGCGGAGCCCGCGCGTACCGTGATAGGATGGGTCGGGTCATGTCCACGCCGACCAAGGAGACCCTCAAGAAAGCCTCCTCAGAAAGCAAGCCGCCGCCTGGGCCGTCTCTCGTGGGAACGGTGATTTCCGACCGCTACCGCGTGACGGACCTGATTGCGACGGGTGGCATGAGCTCGGTCTATCTGGGCCAGCACGTCCACATGCTCAAACGTGTGGCTATCAAAGTGCTCGACCCCAAGGCCGAGCAGCTGCCCGAGCTCGTCGCGCGGTTTCAACGCGAGGCGATTGCCGGTGCTCACGTGCAGCATCCCAACATCGCCTCGGCGACCGACTTCGGTCAGCTGCCTGACGGCTCGTATTTTTTGGTTCTGGAATACGTGCCGGGATGCCGGTTGAGCGAGGTGATTGCGAAAGGGCCGATCCCCGTTCAACGCGCGGTAACCATCGTGCGGCAGCTGGCGTCGGGTCTCGCTGCTGCCCACGAAGTCGGCGTCGTGCATCGCGACGTGAAGCCGACCAACATCATTCTCGTCGAGGGAACCAGCGATCTCGTCAAGCTCATCGATTTTGGGTTCGCCAAACTTCGACTCGCCAAAATGCCGAGCATCGCGCCACCCCCCGACGAGCCCGCCGGGCCCGAGAAGCTCTTGACGCAGGCCGGAGTCGTGCTGGGCACGGTCGCCTATATGGCGCCCGAAGCCGCTTTCGGAATGGAGGCGGTCGACCAACGCAGCGATCTTTACGCGCTCGGTCTCGTTCTCTACGAGCTCTTGTCGGGCAAGCATCCCTTCGACGCCGACGATCCGGTGCGCCTCTTCCTGCAGCAGAGAACGGCGCCGCCGCCCGCCATCGCCGTGCGTTCACCGGGGGTCAAGGTTCCTCCGTCTCTCGAAGCCTTGGTGAAGAAGCTCCTCGAGAAGGACCCCAAGAACCGCTACCAGTCGGCGTCCGAGCTGCTGTCGGCCCTCGATAGTGCGGTGATGTCGGCTGCGTTCGAAGCGGTGCCGGCTCTTACTTCCGTACCGCAAGCGGGCGTTTTCGGCGATGCAGTGGCCGCGCCCGAAAGGGAAGTCGATCCGGAAGCGAGCATCGGCACGATCCAGATGCCGATTTTTCGGCCACCCGCAAAGCCCGCGGCGGCGTTCATCGCGCCCGAGGTGCCCGACGCCGAGGAGAGCCGGATCGCGCCGACCAAGATCGATCAGCCGGCGGGCGGGCCGCTGCCGGCTTTCGGGCTCACGTTCGTGGATCGTCTCAATTTGCTGGGCAGTCGGATCGCCCGCATATCCTGGGTGGCGGCGATCGCGCGACGTGTACCCAACGAGGCACGCTATCCCCGGTGGGCGTACGTGGCGCTGCCGCTCGCGAGCGTGCTCATCGTGCTGTCGACGCTGGTGATCGTCCGCCGATCGAAGCCTGCTCCGGAAGCAGACGAGGACTCGCGCGTCGAGGCCGTGCCCGCGCTCGCCGGTGACTCGGTGCCCGCGCCTGCCGGGTCGCGCGAAGCCGTGGCCGACGTCGGCGGGCTCGACGCTGGAGGTTGGCGCATGAACCTGCGCAATGCCAACCGTAAGAAGGAATGGTCGAAAGGGGCCGAGGCGGTGCTCGCGCTGATGACGCTCGAGCCGCGCGCTTTCCGTGTCGACCACGATGTCCAAACCGGCACGCGCAACGTCGTGGTTGGTCTCGAGGATACGGGGGGAGAAGGCTCCGAGAAGTTTTTCGACACCCTCACCAACGGCCCGCCGGACGGCCTCGACATCCTGTACGACGTCGCGCGCTTTCGGCCGGGCACCAAGGCGGCGAAGCGGGCGCTCGACATCCTGCGTCGTCCCGAGATCACGTCGCGTGGGTCGCCCGCGCTGAAGGTTCTTTTCGATTTTCGGGAGGCCTCCTGCACGGGCAAACGAGACCTGTTCGGACGGATGGCCGAGCAGGGTGACGAGCGCGCACTCTTCGAGCTCGGGATGCTGCGCGATGCCGAGTGCCGGCGGGATGACGGCTGCTGCTTCAAGGAAAGCCGCGCTCTCGCCAATGCCATCCACTCATTGAAGGCGCGGCTGGCTCCGCCGGCCCGGTCCGCTCCCTAGCTTTCCGTCGGATCCCGCGCAGCTTCCCGAATCGAACCGGGCGGCTTATTCTGTCGGGCGGTATAACCGGGCCTCGCACACAGGAGGAAACCAATGACAGTTCACATCGGAAGCATTGCTCCGGACTTCACCCAAGAGTCGACCGAAGGCACGATCAAGTTTCACGAGTGGATCGGCAAAAGCTGGGCCGTTCTCTTCTCCCACCCGAAAGACTTCACTCCGGTTTGCACGACCGAGCTCGGCAAAGTGGCCAACATCAAGGCGGAGTTCGACAAGCGCAACGTCAAAGTGATCGCCGTCAGCGTCGACGACGTGCCGTCGCACAAGAAATGGATCTCCGACATCGAGCAGACTCAGTCGGCGAAGATGAATTACCCGATCCTCGGCGACCCCGATCGCAAGGTGTCGAAGCTTTACGACATGATTCACCCCGAAGCGAACGACACGCTGACGGTTCGTTCGGTCTTCATCATCGATCCGAACAAGAAGGTGCGCGCCACCCTCACGTATCCGGCGAGCACCGGCCGTAACTTCGACGAGATCTTGCGGGTGATCGATTCTCTTCAACTCACCGACAGCCACTCGGTCGCGACGCCCGCCAACTGGAAGCAGGGTGGCGACTGCGTGATTTTGCCGTCGATCACCGATCCCAAAGTCATCGCCGAGAAGTTTCCGAAGGGGCACACGGAGCTGCGGCCCTACCTCCGCATGACCCCTCAGCCAAACAAGTAAAACGTGAGCTTTTGCCTCGCGCGAGTTCGAGGGGACGAACCGCCAGGGCGCCAGGGTCGCCAGGTTACTCGGGGCCTGGCGTCCTGGCCGTTTTGTCGCATCGCGAAGTACGCTTACGGTGACGTGTTTCGGCGGGCTTGGGCGTAGAGACAGAGCGCCAAGAGCGCGAGATCGACGGCAGCCGGTGCCATTTCGTCCTCGCTCGTCGCAGCGAGGTCGTCGACATTGGCCTCGATTGCGCCGAGCAGCTCGTCGACTTCGAGCGGAACGATCTCGGGTCCAAGCGCGGCATAGCGGTGCTGCATGGCACGCACGAAACGTCTCGCGAGCACAGCGAACTCCCGACCGTCGTCCATCGGCGGGGGCTCCGGATCGGGCAGCGGCTCGGCCCCGGCTCGGCCATCGGGAGCGGGCGGCGGGGACGAAAGGGCGTAGCTCGTGCGCGCGAGCTGCGCCTGAGCCGCACGCAGCCGCGTTTGGCTGAGGTTCAATTGATCGACGAGGCCGCGAAGGACGTCCGCATACGTCTTGCCGCCGAGCGCGTGCTCTTTTTGCGAAGCTTCGAGCGCGTCGAGCAGATCGCGCCAGCCCTCGGTGGGCGGCGCCATTCGTTCGATGCGCTTCTTCGTCTCTGCGAGCTCCCTCCGCAGCGCCGTCACCGATTCCCACGCAGCGTGCTCGGTGTGCTCGATCCACAGCTTGTTCGTCGGCATGCGCGCGACCGAGCTTACTGCTGTTGACGGAGCACGCCAGAACTCTTCATCTCGCCGGAAGCTCAGCGGGTGGCTTCGATGCGCCCGAATGACCAGTCAGGTCGGAAATTTCCTCCCGCGAGCGGTGTCGCGCCGGCCAGCAGGATCTGACCGCGCGCGTAGGCGATGCGATCGTCGAACACCATGAAATCGGGCACGAGCTCCGGCAGGGCGATGGACCGGAACGTCCCGAGAGGGCTCGTGCCCTCGAGGACGAGCACGTAGCGGGAGGGGAAGCGCGGATTGGGATAGATGAAGGCGACCCCAAGGTCTTTGCCCTTCCATTCCTTGAGGACATTGCCGGCCTGATTCAGAGCGACGATCGAGCTCGCGGTCACCTTGAAGGGAAGGCGCGGCTCGATGTCGCGCACGACCAGGTTCGACTCGGCATTGCCCACGAGCACGAGAGAGTGATTTTCGGCGAGGCGATCGTCGAGCTCGGTGTCGGGGATGATCGGGTATCGTACGTCGACACCCCAGCGCATTTTGGCCCACGTTCGCGCAGTGTCGCGATTGGCGCGCGTCTGGAGCGGGTCGAGGGTTCCGTACACGAACACGAGGGGCTCGAAAAAAATGTCCCGCATCGGGCCGGAGAGGCCGGCGCGCTTGCGCCCGGGGGCGATGCTCTTCAATCCCGATTTCCATGCATCGCCCACTCGATAAGCGGCGATGGGCACGTTCGGCTCGAACACCAGCGTGCTGCCGTCGATTTTGACCCGCGTGGGCGCGGTGCTCGACACCAGCTCCGAGTCACGGTCCAAGGCGAATGCTTCGACGCTGCGGGTGGTCACGTCGATGTCCGTCGGATCCGCGATGTTCGCATCGATCGTCGCAAACTCGAGGTCGTTCGAAATCTCCCGGAGATGAACCCAGGCGTTGTCTGCGTAACGAGGCGAGTCGGTCTTGAAGAGGATGCGCCGCTTGTGCTCGGGCCGCGTCTTTTGCGACAGCCAGCGAAAGGCGCCGACGCCCTCGTACGCTTTTTTCCAGACGTCGTGCCCGACCATGGGGTGCTCGTGCTCGATCGCGTAGCCGAGCGCCTTGTACCGGTCGATCAGAACGCCCGAATTTTTCTCCGGGTAGTCCCTCTTGCCGTGCCACACGTAGAGAGGAAGATAGAG
>DASWDH010000335.1:0-13573 GCA_036395495.1 Polyangiaceae bacterium | reverse complement strand
TCAAGATGGTGATGCCCGGAGACAACATTCAGATGACCGTCACCCTGCATACACCGGTCGCTCTCGAAGAGCAGATGCGCTTTGCCATCCGTGAGGGCGGCAAAACCGTCGGCGCCGGCGTCGTCACCAAGATTCTGGAGTGAGCTCTGTTCGCCGACTTGCAGTGTCGCTCGCCTGCGCCGAATGCGGTTCTCGGAATTATCGAACCACTCGGCAGGTCAAGCAGGGAGCCAAAGCACTCGAGCTCAAGAAATTCTGCGCAGGTTGCAAGAAACACACGCTTCATCGGGAGACGAAATAAGGATCGAGAAACTTAGGGGTGTAGCTCAGCTGGTAGAGCAGCGGATTCCAAATCCGCAGGTCGTGGGTTCGAATCCCCCCGCCCCTGCCGCTCTCGAGCCCCTCCAAGAACGACGAAGCGTACGAAGCGAGAAATGATGTCCAACCAGGATGTAGACGAGAAAACGACCGAGAACGCCCCGGAGGCACCGGAGGCGGCGGTGCGCACCGAGGCGCCCCTCGCCGAAACCGGACCGCGCACCGACACGGTCGAGTCGGCGATGCCGACGCAGCTCGGCGCGACGCGCCACGTGCTGGCGGGCTTTTTCGCCGCCGGCATGGCGGTCACCTACGTGGTGGCCAAAGTGGTCGACGGCGTATGGAACAGGCTGGCCGACAATCCCTGGCTTTCCCACCATGCACCGTTCTTGAGCCGTATCGGCGAGGACGACCGTCCCACCTTCGCGGCGCTCTTCGCAGGAGTGGTCGGCATTTCCGTAACGGTCTACGCCTACCGCCGTCCCGACATCCGAACCTGGACCAACGAGGTGGCCGCCGAGCTCGCCAAGGTGACCTGGCCCAACAAAAAGGAGGTCACCAACTCGACGATGGTCGTCATCGCGGCCAGCGCATTCGCCACCGTGTTTCTCGCTCTTCTCGATCGCTTTTGGGGCTTCGTCACCAACCTCGTTTATGGGAGCTAGCGAAGTTCGGCCGTACCGCAGGCGGGCCGGAGGCCGCGCCGAGTGAAATGCAAATGATGTCTCAAGCAACTTCAATCGATTGGCAAAGCAACAAGGCTGGAGCGCCGGACATGGCCAAAAAGTGGTACGTGATTCAGACCTACTCGGGCTACGAGAACAAGGTAAAGGCCGCCCTTCAAGAGCGCATTCGGCAGCACTCCATGGAGGAGAAGTTCGGCGAGATTCTCATTCCCACCGAAACGGTCCAGGAAGCGCGTGCCGGAGGAAAGTCGCGCGTTCGGCAGAAGAACAGCTTCCCCGGCTACATCTTCGTCGAAATGGAGATGAGCGAGCCGGTGTGGCACTTGGTCAAGGACACCCCGAAGGTCACCGGGTTCATCGGTAACCAGACGCCGCAAGAGGTGAAACCACCGCAGATCGAAGAGCTGCGCAAAGGCATCGTCGAAGGCGCCGTCAAACCGAAGCCGCGGTTCTCGTTCGAAGAGGGCGACGAAGTGCGCGTGATCGACGGCGCATTCGCCAACTTCTCAGGGACGGTCGAAGAGGTGAAACCGGAGAAGCAGAAACTCAAGGTCAAGGTTTCGATCTTCGGTCGAGCGACGCCGGTCGAGCTCGAGTTCAGCCAAGTGGAGAAGCGTTCGTGAAAAAGATCGTCGGATACGTCAAGCTCCAGCTCCCCGCGGGGAAAGCCAACCCCTCCCCTCCCGTCGGGCCCGCGCTCGGCCAGCACGGCGTCAACATCATGGGGTTCTGCAAGGAGTTCAACGCCAAGAGTGCCTCACAAGGCGACATGATCATCCCGGTCGTCATCACGGTGTACTCCGACCGAAGCTTCAGCTTCGTGATGAAGACACCGCCCGCGTCGGTGCTTCTGAAGAAGGCGGCGGGGCTCGCGACCACCAAGAAACCCGGCAGCGGTGCCAAAGAACCGAACAAGAACAAGGTGGGCAAAATCACGACCCAGCAGCTGCGTGAGCTCGCCACCCAGAAGCTTCCCGACATGAACGCGAACGATGTCGACGGCGCGATGAAGAGCATCGCCGGTACGGCTCGTTCGATGGGCATCGATATCGTCGACTGACTACCCCAACCAACACCACCGTCCGCTCCGAAGGCGCGGGTCCACGGTGGGAGGCCAAAAGCCGACCCAGGAGCCTTTATGGTACACATCGGTAAGCGAAGAAAAGCGGCGGAGGCGCTGCTCGAAAAAGGAAAGAAGTACACCGTCGCGGAAGCGGTCGCGATCGTCAAGAATGCGGCCAAGTCCAAGTTCGACGAGACGGTGGACCTCGCCGTGCGCCTCGGAGTCAACCCCAAGCACGCCGACCAAATGGTGCGCGGCGCGATCGTGCTCCCGCACGGCACCGGACAGAAGCTGCGGGTGCTCGTTTTCGCCAAGGGCGAAAAGGAGCGCGAGGCATTGGGCGCGGGCGCCGACTTCGCCGGCGCGGACGAGCTCGTTCAGAAGGTGCAGGAAGGATTCATGGACTTCGACCGCGTGATCGCCACCCCGGACATGATGGGAGCGGTCGGCAAACTGGGTCGCATCCTCGGTCCGCGCGGACTGATGCCCAACCCGAAAGTTGGGACGGTCACCTTCGATGTCAGCAATGCCGTCAAAGAAGCCAAGGCCGGCAAGGTCGAATACCGCGTCGAAAAGGCGGGTATCGTGCACGCTCGCATCGGCAAGGCGTCGTTCACCGAGCAAGCGCTGGCGGACAACGCGCTCGCTTTGATCCAGGCGCTCGTCCGGGCCAAGCCCTCGACGTCCAAAGGAATTTACCTGAAGAGCATCACGCTCACTTCGACGATGGGACCGGGCGTCAAGATCGACCCGGGCAGCGTCGTTTCCAAATCGGAGGAGGAAGGCTGATGGACCGGCCCACCAAAGCATCCGCGATCGGCGACATCAAAGGGCGGTTCGACAAGATGACCTCCGCGGTGTTCCTCGATTTCAAAGGAATGACCGTCGACCAGGTGAGCAAGCTGCGCGTCGAGTTTCGCAAGAGCGGCGTCGAGTACCGCGTCCTCAAGAACACGCTCGTCAGGCAAGCTCTGGCGGACAAGCCTTGGAGCAAGGTCCTCAAGGACGTGCTCAAGGGCATGACCGGCGTGGCTTGGAGCTACGAGGATCCGTCGGCCGCCGCGAAGGTGGTCAAGGCATTCCGCAAAGACAACGAGAAGCTGCAGATCAAGGGCGCGCTCATCGAGGGACAGCTCCTCGACAGCAAGGCCGTCGAGAGCCAGCTCGCGACGATGCCGGGCAAAAACGAGCTTCGTGCCCAGCTCCTTGCCACCTTGCAAGCTCCGCTGCAGAACTTCGTCGCCCTGCTGCAGGCCCCCACCCAAAACCTCGTCTACGTTCTTTCCGCGAAAGAACGCGAGGCCAACAAGTGACCATTTTTGCATCTCATCGAAAAGAAAGAAGAACGGGAGAGTACCATGGCTGATCTCACGAGTGAGCAGGTCGTCGATTACCTGTCCAACCTGCCGGTCATTCAATTGGCAGGCCTCATCAAGACCCTCGAGGACAAATGGGGGGTCAAGGCCGCGCCTGTGGCCGTCGCAGCGCCCGCGGGGCCCGCAGCTACGCAGGCCGCACCCGCCGAAGAGAAGACCGAGTTCACGGTCGAGCTCGCCGCGGCGGGAGCCAACAAGATCAACGTCATCAAGGTGGTGCGTGAGATCACGGGCCTCGGGCTCAAAGAAGCCAAGGACCTGGTCGAGGGTGCGCCCAAGACGCTGAAAGACGGCGTGGGCAAGGCCGACGCCGAAGAGATGAAGAAGAAGCTCGAAGAAGCGGGCGCCAAGGTCGAGCTGAAGTAGTTGATGGTGTTGATTAAACGCCAAGACGCCTTATGTTCCTGGGCTCCCCGCCCGCGGGAAGGTGTCTTGGCGGCGTCTCGTCGCGTATTTCGCGCGCAGGTATTCGTGCCCGCTAGTGTTTCGGAGGCTACCCGATGACGTCGGTGATTCAGTCCAACTTTCGCGTCCGCAAGAACCTCGGCCGTGTTCGGCAGATTATCGAGGTTCCGAACCTTATCGACATTCAGAAGAGCTCGTACGACAAGTTCCTTCAAACGAACGTGCCGCCCAGCGGGCGCCAGGAGGTAGGGCTCCAGGCCGTGTTTCGCAGCGTGTTCCCCATCAAGGACTTCAACGGTACGAGCGAGCTCGTCTTCGTCTCTTACAATCTGGAGAGGCCGAAGTACGACGTCGATGAGTGCCGCCAGCGCGGCATGACCTTCGCGGCACCGATCAAGGTGACCACGCAGCTCATGATCTACGACACCCGCGACGGCGGTGACCGCATCGTCCGCGATATCAAGGAGCAGGAGGTCTACTTCGGCGAAATCCCGCTGATGACCGACACCGGCACCTTCATCATCAACGGCACCGAGCGGGTCGTCGTTTCGCAGCTGCACCGAAGCCCCGGTGTCTTCTTCGACCACGACAAGGGCAAGACACACTCCAGTGGCAAGCTGCTCTACAGCGCGCGCGTCATTCCCTACCGCGGCTCGTGGCTGGACTTCGAGTTCGATCCCAAGGACGTCATTTACGTTCGCATCGATCGCCGTCGCAAGATGCACGCGACCGTGCTGCTTCGCGCGCTCGGTTATTCGACGCAGGATCTTCTGAACTACTTCTACTCGACGGAGACGGTATTCCTCGAGAAGGGGAGCAAGTTCGCCAAGTCGATCGAGTTCGACATTCTGTCCGGTCAGCGCGCGACGCGCGACATCCGGGTGGGCGGCGAGGTTCTCGTCAAGAAGAACACCAAGTTCACCAAAGCCGCGATCAAGAAGCTGCGCGAAGCGAAGGTCGACCGCTTGCCCATCGAGATGGACGAGTTGATCGGTAAGGTCGCCGCGCACGACGTCGTGGACAAGGAAACCGGCGAAGTGATCCTCGAGTGCAACGAGGATTTGACCGAGGCCAAGATCGAGCGCCTGCGCGAGGCAGGCATCGACCACTTCAAGGTGCTCTTCATCGACGGCTTGAACGTGGGAGCCTACCTGCGCGAAACGCTCATCGCCGACAAGGTCAAGACCACCGAAGACGCGATCATGGAGATCTACCGGCGCCTCCGGCCCGGAGATCCCCCCACCCTCGAAACGGCCAAGACCCTTTTCAACAACCTGTTTTTCAACCCCGAGCGCTACGACCTGTCGAAGGTGGGGCGCCTCAAGCTCAATTACAAGTTCTACCGCGATCTTCCGGACGACCAAAAACCCGCCCTCGATCTGTCGGTTCTGACGCCGCAGGACATTCTGGAGACGGTTCGGCACCTCATCGAGCTGAAGAACGGCCGTGGCTCGGTCGACGACATCGACCATCTCGGTAACCGCCGCGTTCGCGCGGTGGGTGAGCTGATGGAGAACCAGTATCGCATCGGCCTCGTTCGTATGGAGAGGGCGATCAAAGAACGCATGAGCATGTCGCAGGAAATCGACACGCTGATGCCTCACGACCTCATCAACGCCAAGCCCGTCTCGGCGGTGGTGAAAGAGTACTTCGGTTCGTCGCAGCTTTCGCAATTCATGGACCAGACCAACCCGCTGTCCGAGGTCACCCACAAGCGCAGGCTTTCGGCGCTCGGGCCGGGCGGTCTCACCCGCGAGAGAGCGGGGTTCGAAGTGCGCGACGTGCACGCCACCCACTACGGCCGCATTTGCCCGATCGAAACGCCGGAAGGTCCGAACATCGGACTCATCGCGTCGCTTTCGACCTACGCGCGCGTCAACGAGTTCGGCTTCGTCGAGACCCCCTACCGCAAGGTCGAGCACGGCCGCGTGACCGACGATGTTGCGTGGTATTCGGCGCTCGAAGAGGAAGGCAAATACATCGCGCAGGCGACGGCGAACCTCGACGAGAAGGGCAAGTTCCGCGAGAGCCTCATCTCGGCGCGCTTGAACGGCGATTTCAAGCTGGTCACTCCGGAGATGGTCCAGCTGATGGACGTGGCGCCGAACCAGATGGTTTCAGTCGCCGCGGCCCTCGTTCCCTTTCTCGAGCACGACGACGCGAACCGCGCGCTCATGGGCGCCAACATGCAGCGTCAGGCCGTGCCGCTCATCCGTACCCATGCGCCTCTCGTCGGCACCGGCATGGAGGGGCGCCTCGCCCTCGACTCCGGCGTCTGCGTCGTGGCCAAGCGCGCCGGGTCGGTGGAGAGCGTCGACGCTTCGCGCATCGTCGTTCGCGCGGAAGGAACCGGCAGCGAGGTTCCCGACATCTACCACCTCACCAAGTTCCAGCGCTCCAATCAGTCGACTTGCTACAACCAGAAGCCCGTCGTTCGCACCGGCGAGCAGGTGAAGCCGGGCGACGTTTTGGCCGACGGGCCGGCGTGCGACATCGGCGAGCTCGCGCTCGGTCAGAACGTGCTGGTCGCGTTCATGCCCTGGCAGGGTTACAACTTCGAGGACTCGATTCTCGTCTCCGAGCGCATCGCCAAGGACGACGTTTTCACCTCGGTGCACATCGAGGAGTTCGAGTGCGTCGCCCGCGATACCAAGCTCGGCAAGGAAGAGATCACCAAGGACATCCCCAATGTCGGCGAGGAAGCACTGAAGGACCTCGACGAATCGGGCATCGTGCGCATCGGCGCCGAGGTCAAGCCGGGCGACATCCTGGTCGGCAAGATCACCCCGAAGGGCGAGACCCAGCTCTCTCCCGAAGAGAAACTCCTTCGCGCGATCTTCGGAGAAAAAGCGGGAGACGTGCGCGACAGCTCGCTCAAGGTGCCGCCCGGCGTGGCCGGTATCGTCATCAACGCCCGCATTTTCTCCCGCAAGGGAACCGAAAAAGACGAGCGCGCCCGCGACATCGAAGATACGGAGCGCGCCCGTCTCGAGAAGACGCGCGACGAAGAGGTCAAGATCCTGCGCGACTCGTTCTTCCACAAGATCCGCTCGGAGCTGGTCGGCGAGACCACCACCGGCAAGCTGGTCGACGACAAGGGCAAGGTGCTTCTCAACAAGGGCGCCGTGCTCGACGCGGTGACCGTCAACGAAATCCCCCGCAAGTACTGGGGCGAGATTCCTATCGAGAAGAACGCGGAGAGCGTGCAGCAAAAGCTGCGCGACCTCGACGACATCGTGCGCGCGCGCGAAGAGCACTTCCGCGACAAGATCGAGCGGCTTTCCAAGGGTGACGAGCTCCCCCCCGGCGTCATCAAGATGGTGAAGGTCTACATCGCCATCAAGCGAAAGCTCCAAGTCGGCGACAAGATGGCCGGACGTCACGGCAACAAGGGCGTCGTCAGCCGGATCCTTCCGGAAGAGGACATGCCCTACCTGCAAGACGGCACGCCGGTCGATCTCGTGCTCAATCCGCTCGGCGTGCCGAGCCGCATGAACGTCGGTCAGATCTTGGAGACGCACCTCGGCTGGGGGGCGCGCGTTCTCGGCGCGCAGATCCAGTACATGATCGACTCGAAATTCTCGATGACGAAGACCCGCGAGCACTTGCTCAGGATCTTCGGCTCGGGTGACGGCGGCGAGGCAATGGGGCAATTTCTCGGCAAGCTGTCGGACGACGAGATCCGGAGCATCGCCACCAAACTCCGGCGCGGCGTCTTCTTCGCCTCACCGGTGTTCGACGGCGCCGAGGAAACCGACATCAAGACGGCGCTCGGCTTGGCCGGCCTTCCGTCGAGCGGTCAGGCGATCCTCTTCGACGGCCGGTCGGGCGATGCTTTCGAGCACGAAGTGACGGTCGGCGTCATGTACATGCTGAAGCTCCACCACCTGGTCGACGACAAGATCCATGCTCGCTCGATCGGACCGTACTCGCTGGTCACCCAGCAGCCGCTCGGTGGCAAGGCACAGTTCGGCGGCCAGCGGCTCGGCGAGATGGAAGTGTGGGCGATGGAAGCCTACGGCGCCGCGTACTCTCTTCAGGAGTTTTTGACCGTGAAGAGCGACGACGTCATGGGCCGCACGCGGATGTACGAGGCCATCGTCAAGGGCGACTACACGCTCGAGGCGGGCCTCCCCGAGAGCTTCAACGTGCTCATCAAGGAGCTCCAGTCGCTCTGTCTCAACGTCGAGCTCATCGAAGACGCCGCCGGCCATCGCGGCGACGCCGCTGCTGCGGAGGAAGAGTGAGCTGCAACCTCACCCCCCCGCGCTCAGAAATCGTTTCGGCTCTCGCAACGCAATCGCAGTCATTTGGAGGTAGCCCCCGTGCGTGACATTTTCAGCTTCTTCGAGAAGCCCAAAGACCCGCTCTCGTTTTCCGCGATTCGTATTTCTCTCGCGAGCCCCGAGAAGATTCGGGAGTGGTCGCACGGCGAAGTCAAAAAGCCGGAGACCATCAACTACCGCACCTTCAAGCCGGAGCGGGACGGGCTCTTTTGCGCCAAGATCTTCGGGCCGGTCAAAGACTACGAGTGCAACTGCGGCAAGTACAAGCGCATGAAGCACCGCGGGATCGTGTGCGAGAAGTGCGGCGTCGAGGTCATCCAGTCCAAGGTCCGGCGCGAGCGGCTCGGTCACATCAACCTGGCCACCCCCGTCGCGCACATTTGGTTTTTGAAGAGCCTCCCTTCGCGTATCGGCAACGTCCTCGACATCACGCTGAAGGACCTCGAGAAGGTTCTCTACTGCGAGGCGTACATCGTCATCGATCCGAAGGACACCGGCCTCTCGGCGGGCGAGCTCCTGTCCGAAGAGAAGTACCTGCAGCTGGTCGAAGAATACGGCGAGGACAAGTTCGTCGCCGGCATGGGCGGTGAAGCCGTCCTGGAGATGCTGAAGCACAAAGACGTGCACAAGCTGGCCGAAGATCTGCGCGCCGAGATGCGCGAGGCGACCAGCGAGGCCAAGCGCAAGAAGATCGCCAAGCGTCTCAAGGTCGTTGAGGCCTTCCGCGAGAGCGGCAATCGTCCGGAGTGGATGATGCTCACCGTCATCCCGGTGCTCCCGCCCGACCTGCGCCCGCTCGTTCCGCTCGACGGCGGCCGCTTCGCCACCAGCGATCTCAACGATCTCTATCGCCGCGTGATCAACCGCAACAACCGGTTGAAGCGGCTTCTCGAGCTGAACGCGCCGGAGATCATCATTCGCAACGAGCGCCGCATGCTGCAGGAGGCGGTCGACGCTCTCTTCGACAACGGGCGGCGCGGCAAGACCATTACCGGTCCGAACAAGCGTCCGCTCAAGAGTCTTTCCGACATGCTGAAGGGCAAGCAGGGGCGCTTCCGCCAGAACCTGCTCGGCAAGCGCGTCGACTACTCGGGTCGCTCGGTCATCGTGGTCGGCCCCACGCTCAAGCTGCACCAGTGCGGACTTCCCAAGAAGATGGCGCTCGAGCTGTTCAAACCCTTCATCTACAATAAGCTCGAAGAGCGCGGGTACGTCAACACCATCAAGAGCGCCAAGAAGATGGTGGAGAAGGAGCGTCCCGAGGTTTGGGACATTCTCGAGGAAGTCATCAGCGAGCACCCGGTGATGCTGAACCGCGCGCCGACCTTGCACCGCCTGGGCATTCAGGCCTTCGAGCCGGTGCTCATCGAGGGCAAAGCGATCCAGCTGCACCCGCTGGTCTGCGCCGCTTTCAACGCCGACTTCGACGGCGACCAGATGGCGGTGCACGTGCCGCTCTCGGTCGAGGCGCAGATGGAAGCGCGCGTGCTCATGATGAGCACCAACAACATCCTGTCGCCCGCCAACGGCAAGCCGATCATCAACCCCACGCAGGATATCGTGCTCGGGCTCTACTACGCGACGCGCGAGCGCAAATTCGCCAAGGGCTCCTACCGCGAGGGCTCGCTCACTTACGACAAGAACACCAAGAAGCTCGAAGGTCACTTGCGCGGCGTGTTCGCTTCGCCGGCCGAGGTTCGCATGGCCTACGACGCCGGAGAGCTCAACCTGCACGCCGGCATTCGCGTGCGGGTCACCGACCTCGACGACGAGGGCAACAAGCGCACGCGCATGCTCAATACCACCGTAGGGCGCGTGCTCGTCTCGGAGATCCTGCCCGAAGAGATCTCGTTCGACTACGTCAACAAGACGCTCGACAAGAAGGCGCTCTCGTCGCTCATCGACATTTGCTACCGCAAGCACCGCAACAAGGCGACCGTCCTCCTCGCCGACCGCCTGCGTTCGCTCGGATTCGAGTACGCGACCAAGGCCGGCGTCTCGATCTGCATGGAGCACATGGTCATCCCCGACCGCAAGAAGGAGCTGCTCAAAGAAGCCCAGGCGGAAGTCGAGCGCGTCGTCGATCAGTACCAAGAGGGTCTGATCACCGACGGCGAGCGCTACAACAAGATCGTCGACATCTGGGCCGGCGTCGCCGACAAGGTGACCAGCGAAATGATGACCGAGATCGGCAAGGAGCGCGTCGTCGATCCGGAAACGGGCGCCGAGTCGATCGAGCCGAGCTTCAATCCCATCTACATCATGGCCGATTCCGGAGCGCGCGGTTCGACTCAGCAGATCAGGCAGCTCGCCGCCATGCGAGGTCTCATGGCCAAGCCGTCGGGAGAGATCATCGAAACGCCGATCACCGCGAACTTCCGCGAAGGGCTCTCGGTGCTCCAGTACTTCATCTCCACCCACGGCGCCCGCAAAGGTCTCGCCGACACCGCCTTGAAAACCGCCAACTCCGGGTATCTCACCAGGCGTTTGGTCGACGTGGCGCAGGACGCCGTCATCAGCGAATACGACTGCGGCACCCTCGACGGAATCCGCGTCGCCAAGCTCGAAGAGGCCGGCGAAGTCATTCAGCCGCTCGGCGACCGCATCCTCGGCCGCGTCGTTCTCGACGACGTCGTCGACCCGCTCACCGGCGAGGTGCTGGTCCAGCACAACACCGAGCTCGACGAGGCCACCGTCAAGCAGATCGAGGAAGCGGGCATCGAGGAAGTCGTGATCCGTTCGGTGCTCACCTGCCAAACCAAGCGCGGCGTGTGCGCGCGCTGCTACGGCCGCGATCTGGCGCGCGGGTACCGGGTCAACATCGGCGAGGCAGTCGGCATCATCGCCGCCCAGTCCATCGGAGAGCCGGGCACCCAGCTCACGATGCGGACGTTCCACATCGGCGGCGCCGCCGCGCGCGGCAAGATCGAGCAAAGCTCGCTCGAGGCGCGCACCGAAGGCATCGTTCATCTGCGCAACGCGGTTCTCGCCAAACGCCGCGACGGCCGCCAGGTCGTCATGAACCGCCACGGCGAGCTCGTGGTGATGGACGACACCGGCCGCGAGCGCGAGCACCATCGCATGGTCTACGGCGCCGAGCTCCGCATCGCCGAGGGCGAGAAGGTGAAGAGCGGACAGCTTCTCGCCGAGTGGGACCCCTTCGCCATGCCAATCCTCACCGAAGTCGCCGGCCAAGTGAAGTACGGCGACCTCGTGGAAGGCGTGACCATCACCGAGAAGCTCGACGAGGTGACCGGCCTCTCGCGCAAGGTGGTCATCGAGTCGCGCGCCGCGGATCTGCGCCCGCGCATCTCGATCAAGGACCCCCAGACCGGCGAAACGAAGAAGATCCCGGGGGCATCCGAGCTCGAAGCCCGTTACCTTCTGCCCGTCGGTTCGAACATCGTCGCCCAGGAAGGCGACCTCATCGACGCGGGCGAAGTCCTCGCCAAGATCCCGCGCGACACGACCAAGGTGCAGGACATCACCGGCGGTTTGCCCCGTGTTGCCGAGCTCTTCGAAGCCCGCAAGCCGAAAGATCACGCCATTATCAGCGAGATCGACGGCGAGGTTTCGATGGGCAAAGACACCAAGGGCAAGCGAAAGGTGGTCATCACGCCGCTCAGCCCCGAAGGACTGGCCCAGCCCGATCTCTCGCGCGAGTACCTCATTCCCAAGGGCAAGCACATCCAGGTGCAGCCGGGCGATCGGGTGCGCGCCGGCGATCCTCTGCAGGACGGGCCCGCCAACCCGCACGACATCCTTCGCGTCAAAGGCGAAAAGGAGCTCGCGGCCTGGTTGGTCAACGAAATCCAGCAGGTTTATCGTCTGCAGGGTGTCGGCATCAACGACAAGCACATCGAAGTCATCGTGCGCCAGATGCTGCGACGCGTTCGCATCAAGGACGTGGGCGACACGAACTTCTTGGTCGACGAGCAGGTGGAGAAATATCTCTTCGAGCGCGAGAATCAGAAGGTGCTCGAGCGCGGGCTTCGTCCCGGAATTGCCGAGCCCCTTTTGCTCGGCATCACCAAGGCGTCGCTTTCCACCGAGTCGTTCATCTCGGCTTCGAGCTTCCAGGAGACGACGAAGGTGCTCACCGAAGCGGCGATCTGCGGCAAGACCGACGACCTTCGCGGGCTCAAGGAGAACGTCATCATGGGGCGTCTCATCCCCGCCGGCACCGGCCTGCCTGCCTACAAGCGGCTGAGTGTGGTCGTCGAAGGCGAGGAAGCGGGAACCACCTTCGAACGCCCGCGTCGCGACGAACCGCTAGCCGTCGTAAACGAGGAGTAGGCCGCTCGATGATCGTTATTTCATAGAGAGCTCAGACATTCGTCCTACGCGCCTGGGTTGAATGGCCAGACGGGCTGCCGTATTCTTGAATATATGCAGGTCGACGGCGCCTTCGGGGGGCGGCGCCTCCTTTTGGTGGAGGACGATGGAGAGCTCCGAAGTTCGCTCGCCGAGCTCCTGCAGAACGACGGCTACGACGTCGTAGGAGCGTCGAACGGGCTGGAGGCGCTCGAATATCTGAAAAAGGCGCCTGCGCCCGATCTGATTCTGCTCGACCTCATGATGCCGGTGAAGGATGGTTGGCAATTTCGCGTCGAGCAGAAGCGCGACCCCGCCCTTTCGGCCATTCCCGTTCTCGCTCTGTCGGCGGACGACACGCCCAAGGCGGTCGCGATCGACGCCGACATGTACATCAGGAAGCCGTTTCAATACACGACGCTGCTCGAAGCCGTGCGCCGGATCATCGACTCGAGGCGGCTGGCGCATCTGGACCGCATGGCTTCACTCGGCACGCTCGCCGCCGGCATCGCGCACGAAATCAATAACCCGCTGACCTACGTGATTGCGAACCTGCAGCTCCTCGAAGAGGAGATGCCACGACTCATTCACGACTACCTGGGCGCAGTACAGCGTGCGGGCTCGTCGCCGGATGCGCGCGCTGCCACCACCGTCAACCGCCTCAATGAAGCCAGCGCCCGCCTTCACGACGCCCTCGAAGGGGCCGAGCGGATTCGGGGGATCGTGCTGCACGTCAAGACTTTCTCACGCGCCGGGGACGAGCACCGCACCTTCGTCGACGTGAGGAGCATTCTCGATTCGTCCATCAAGGTCGTGTTCAGCGAGATCCGTCAGCGAGCACGGCTCGTGAAGGAGTACGAGCACGTTCCGCTCATCCTCGCGAATCCCGGGCAGCTCGGGCAGGTGTTCTTGAATCTTCTGCTCAACGCCGCCCACGCCATTGAAGACGAGGACCCCCATCAGAACATGATCCGCGTCGCGACGCGGACCGCCGCGACCGGAGACATCGTGGTGGAGGTCTCCGACACCGGCCGAGGCATCCCCCATGAAGTAAGGCAACGCATTTTCGACCCGTTCTTCACCACCAAGCCGCTCGGGGTGGGAACGGGCCTCGGACTATCGATA
>DASWDH010000334.1:0-6395 GCA_036395495.1 Polyangiaceae bacterium | reverse complement strand
CGCTCTCAGACGCTGCGCACCGTAAACCCCACACCAGCTCTAGTGCTGTCCACCAGAAATTCGGCCATGTTTGCGAATGCCGTCGTGTTCGGCGCCGGAGGCGCCGCGGGGGTGGGGCCCCATTCCGGACTTGCTCCGGTGGGCGCGGGGGCGGAGCCCCCGATAACCAAGAGAGAGAGCGCAGCTGCGCCGCGCGAAGCGCGGGTTCGCCAGAAATAGGACTCTATTTCTGGCGAACGGCACTAGGGGGCCAGCCGCGCGAATGCCGGGGCGTAGGCGGCCCAGATCGCGAACGCCAAACCGAAAACGGTCCATACGAGAGCCGTTCCCGCGAGCGACGTCTTCGTTGTCGTGCGCCAGTGCGGCACGAACGACAGCACCCACACGATCGCACCGACTCCACCTAGCGTCACGATGAACGGGCGCGAGAGCGCCACCTCCGTCGCCCAAGGCACTTTCTCCGCTCCGCCCGGTTGGCCCAACCCATACGTCAGGAGGAGATCGGGGCGCATGGCGAACCAGAACAGTCCGAGAAGGGCGAGGGCGATCGCTTCGAGAGCGGCCAGCGTGAGAAGAACGGCACGTCTTCGCATGTTTTTGCGTGGATCTCCGGACGATCGATACTGCGTTCGTGGAGACGGTGCTATGACTTCAACGTGTTGGCCAAGAGCTTCGAGCGAGCTCGCCCTTCGGCAAGTGCCGTCGATCGCGTTCGTTCGATGCTCGACCGGGCGCTCGGCCCCTCCAAGGTGATGACCGCGCCGGCGCAGTGCGAGCCCTACGCGAGCGACGACTCCGACGTTCCCGGCCCGATTCCCGACGCGGTCGTGCTCGCCGAAAATCCGGACGATATTGCAAGCACGCTCGAGATTGGCCACGCGGCTGACGTGCCGGTGACGCCGCGCTTGGCCGGATCCGGTCGGACGGGCGGTGCGGTACCGATTTCGGGGGGCATCGTGCTGGTGACGCTGGGCATGGCGGCCATCAAGGAGATCGATCGCGCCGAGCGCGTCGCGGTCGTCGAACCGGGCGTCATCACCGGTGATCTGCACGATGCCGTGGAGCGCGAGGGCCTCTTTTATCCGCCCGATCCCAACTCTCTCAAGATGTGCGCCATAGGCGGCAACGTCGCAGAGAACGCGGGAGGACCGCGCGCGTTCAAGTATGGGGTGACCCGCGATTATGTGCTCGGCCTCGAGGCAACGCTGATGGGGGGCACGCGGCTTCGCACCGGCCGCCGGACCGTCAAAGGGGTGACCGGTTATGACGTAACGGCGCTGCTCACCGGCAGCGAGGGCACGCTCGCGGTGTTCAGCGAAGTCACGCTGCGCCTCATTTCCAAGCCGCCCGAGGTCGTGACGATGCTCGCCCTCTTCGAGAACGTGCGAACGGCAGGGAAAACCGTGGCGGCGATCGTCGCGCAGGGGCTGGTCCCGCGATGCATCGAGCTGCTCGATGCCTCCACGCTCGCCGCGGTTCGCGCCCGCGGCCTGGCGATCGACGATCGCGCCGGCGCGCTCTTGCTCATCGAGGTGGATGGCGATGCGCACGCCTGCGAAGATGGCGTCCAGCGCGTGGGAGAGGCATGCTCGAAGGAGCGGTCGATCGACGTGCTCGTCGCCCAGGACGCTGCCCAGCGCAGCCGGCTTTGGGCCGCGCGCCGCGAGCTCTCCCCCGCCGTTCGCGCTCTCGCGCGGCACAAGCTCTCCGAAGACATCGTCGTGCCGCGACAAAGCATTGCGGATTTGCTCGACCGAGTCGATCGAACCTCGGA
Source organism: Polyangiaceae bacterium (assembly GCA_036395495.1). Classification (GTDB taxonomy): domain Bacteria; phylum Myxococcota_A; class Polyangia; order Polyangiales; family Polyangiaceae; genus DASWDH01. Next base: position 4,621 of record DASWDH010000334.1, on the reverse strand, counting down.
ACAAACCGGGATTCGCACGCTCACCTACGGCCACGCGGGAGACGGCAACCTGCACGTCAACTTCCTGTGGGACGACCCCGTCGACTTTCCCAAGGTCGAACGCTCCATCGAGCAGCTTTTTCGCGATGTCGTCGCCATGCGGGGCACCCTCTCGGGCGAGCATGGCATCGGCATTCTGAAGGCTCCCTACCTGGCGCTCGAGCAATCGGCGGAGCTCATCGATCTGCAGCTGCGCTTGAAGGGCGCGTTCGACCCGAAGGGGCTCTTGAATCCCGGCAAAATCTTCCCCGCACAGGGCCACCGCGCGTGTTAGCGCGACTCCGCCGGACGTTATCTGGGTGTTCTTTCGAAGTAGTGCTACGACGAGCGCGATGATCGTGCTCGGCGTCGACCCCGGTACGCGCCACCTCGGATGGGGCGTCGTCCGGCGCGATGGCACGCGACCCTCGCACGTCGCGCACGGCGTCATCGATACCGACGTCACCGCGACCATCGCCGTCCGCTTGTGTCAAATCGAGCGAGAGCTCACCCAAGTCATCGCGGACTATCGGCCCACCGCGTCGGTCGTCGAAGCTCTCTTTTTTGCCAAGGATGCCATCGCCGCGTCAAAACTCGGTCACGCGCGCGGCGTGGTGCTGCTCGTTCTGGCGCGCGCAGGCCTACCGATCGCGGAGTACGAGCCCACGAAAATCAAAAAGGCCATCGTCGGCCACGGCCGCGCGGACAAACGTCAGATCGCGCTCATGATCGCTACGCTGCTTCGCCTCCCGTCGACTCCTCGCTCGGACGCCGCCGACGCTCTGGCTGTCGCGCTCGCCCACGTGAACGCGGCGGGCATGAACGCGCACCTGGCGCGAGCTTTGGCAAATCGCTTGTAATTGTGACAACTTACGCGTCCATCTTACGGCCGTGGCAACTTTCGCATCGGATGGGGCGTCCATTCGTCTAAGAAGAAGAGGTCAAGGTTCCCATGCGTCATCCCGTCTTTGCCGCCACTCTGTTCGTTTCCGCCATCGCGATGAGCTCGCCTGTCTCGCTCACCTGGGCGGCGCCGTCGGCGCCGAGCTCGCCGACAGGACCGAGCGCCGATCAGATCGCTCTGCGCGTGCAGGCCGTCTACGACCAGACCAAGACGTTCAAAGCCGACTTCAAACAGGATTACTACATCAAAGCGCACGACCAGCACCGTAGCTCCGAAGGAAAGGTCGCCTTCGAAAAGCCCGGCAAAATGAGCTGGCGATACGACCAGCCGAACGGCAACCGCGTCGTTTCCGACGGGCGCCTGCTCAAGGTTTACGAACCGGCCAACCAGCAGATGTTCGAGCAGCCGGTCGACAAATCACAGCAAGCCGCGGCGCTCGCCTTCTTGATGGGCGAAGGGGAGCTCACGAAATCCTTTACCCTACGCACGCTCGACCCGAGCACCGTGAAGTTCGAAGGCGGGTGGGTGCTCGAAGGCACACCCAAAGAAGCGACGCCGGCCTACCAGAAAGTGCTCCTCTACGTCGACAGCGCGACGTCCCAGGTCCGACGCGTGCTGGTCATCGATGCCCAAGGAAATCGCAACCGCTTCGATTTCAACAACCCTCTCGTGAACACCCCCACGCCGCCAGGCGAATTCACGTTTACGCCTCCGAACGGGACTCAGATCGTCAAGCCCTAAGAAAGGCGCGAACGGGGCTCGAGCAAGCCTAGCCCGGCGTTCCGTGCATGAGTCTGCGGATGCCTTCTTCGAAGAGGACGTGCACCTTGTTTCCATCCACTTCGAGGACGATGCCCTTGCCGAATTTGGAGTGGGCGACGAGCGCATCCTTTCCGAAAGTTTGATCGGGAGAGTAAGCAGTGAAAGCGCCATCCGGCTTGTCCGCAACGGCTTCCTTCCATTTGGGCGGCTTCAGGACGCTCGAGGGCGCCGCCGCTCGCAGGGGCGAGGAGCTATCGGTTCTCCGGGGTGTGGCCCTCTTGGGACGGTGGATCGACATGAAATAGCTCGTAGCCGACCTTTCGCCTCCGCGCAAAGGTAGACTCGTCCGGCATGTTTTCCGCCCGAACTGCTTGGGATCGAACTGAAAATCCGCTCGCCATCGCGATCGAGGACGCAAAGGCCGAGGGACGCCCGCTCGTCGATCTCACCGAATCGAATCCCACCCGCGTGGGACTTTTCGACCTGACGACCTGCGTCGCCGAGCTAGGTCATCCGCGCGGCGGCCTCTACGAGCCGGCCCCACTCGGACATCGCGAGGGGCGCGGGGCCGTCGCGTCGTATTACGCCGCGCGCGGTCTTCGCGCCGATCCCGAACGGGTCGTGCTATCGGCGAGCACGAGCGAAGCCTACTCGTGGATCTTCACACTTCTGTGCGACCCCGAGGACGCCATTCTGGTTCCCCGGCCGAGCTACCCGCTGCTCAGTTGGATCGCCCAGAATCAGCGCGTGCATCTGGTACCCTACCCGCTTCGGCGGGAGGCCCATTTTCGCGTCGATCTGGGTGCTCTCGAAGGAAGCATCGACCGACGCACCCGAGCGATCGTTCTCATTCATCCCAACAATCCCACCGGTTCTTTCATACGAAAAGACGAAGCCGAGGCGCTCTGCGAGCTGGCCCGCGAACATGACCTCGCGCTCATCGTCGACGAGGTATTCGGCGACTATGCGTTGGCTCCGTTGCCGAACGACGTCTTGCCGAGCTTCGTCGACATATCGCCGGACGTTGCGCCGCTCACGTTCGTGCTGAGCGGCCTTTCGAAGGTGCTGCTCCTTCCCCAATGCAAGCTAGCCTGGACGGTTGTATCGGGGCCGGACGCGCTCGTTGCCGAAGCGCTCGCGCGACTGGAATTCGTGGCCGACACGTTCCTTTCCGTATCGACGCCCGTCCAGCTGGCGCTTGCCCCCCTGCTCGAACGCCGACCGGCGATCGCGCGGGCGGTGCGCGAAAGACTCGTCTCCAACCTCGCGACGCTCGATCGGGCGCTTTCCAATCTCGGCCCCGCGAGCCCCGTGCGACGGCTGCCGATGCTCGGCGGCTGGTACGCGATTCTCGAGGTGCCCCGAATCCACGACGAAGATCGCTGGGTCGAGCTTCTCGTCCGCGAGGAGGGCGTCATCGTGCATCCCGGCTACTTTTTCGATTTCGATCGCGATGGCTTTCTCGTGGTAAGCCTTCTTCAGCCGGCTGGGCCGTTCGGCGAAGCCGTCGAGCGACTCACGCGCCGCCTCTTGGTTGGGTGATTGGTTCGAAATTCCCGCCGTCACGCAATGCCCAGCGAGTCCGGACGGTGTCGCCGGACTTGCGGCGGGACGTCGGCTGAGAGTAGCCTCGCAGGGAAACGAAATGTCAAAAACTGCTCTCATCACGGGCATTACGGGACAGGACGGTTCGTATCTCGCAGAGCTCTTGCTCGACCAGGGTTACGAAGTCCACGGAATGGTGCGCCGTGTAGCACTCGAGGCTCCCGAATATAGGCTTCACCGGCTGAGGGGGATTCTCGATCGAGTCACCCTTCACGCCGGGTCGCTGGAAAGCCACGCGAGCATCTTTTCACTCGTCGACAAGCTGAAGCCGGGTGAATGTTATCATTTGGCAGCCCAGAGCTTCGTCAACTACTCATTCGAAGATGCATTTTCAACCTTCGATACGAATATCAACGGCACGCTGCACCTGCTCTCCTCCATCAAGGATCGGAGCCCCGGCACACGCTTCTATTTTGCCGCGACCAGCGAGATGTTCGGAAAGTCGAGCGAGACGCCTCAGCGTGAATCGACCCCTTTCCACCCGCGCTCGCCTTACGGTATTTCCAAAGTAACCGGGTTCGACGTCGTTCGTAATTTCCGCGAGTCGTACAACCTCTTTGCTTGCAGCGGGATCCTTTTCAACCACGAGTCTCCTCGGCGTGGATTCGAATTCGTCACCCGCAAGATCACGAGCAGCGTCGCACGCATCAAGGCCGGTCTTCAGCAAACCGTGGCACTCGGGAATCTGGAACCACGGCGCGACTGGGGCTTCGCCGGCGACTACGTGCGCGCGATGAAGCTGATGCTCGAGCAGCAAGAGCCAGACGACTACGTCGTCGCCACCGGGGAAACTCACTCGGTGAGGGACTTCGCAGAGCTGGCCTTCGCGCGGGTGGGGCTCGATTGGAAGGACCATGTGGTCATCGACGAAAGGTTTTACCGTCCGGCGGAAGTGGCCGTTCTGCAGGGAGACTCCTCGAAAGCGCGAAAAAAGCTGGGATGGACTCCCACCGTGAATTTCAAACAACTGGTCGAGATGATGGTGGACGCAGACATGGCGGGCCTCGCCGAGGGTCGCTTTCGCTGAGACAGAACATCGCCCCCTCAATGAGGGACGAACCGCCGTGCGAGTTTGCCGATGCCGCCCGCCAGCTGGGCGACCGAACGCACGACGGAGTTGGCGGCGCGATAGCCAATGAGCTCCGCGTTCAAGGCGTCGATCTCGCGCTGATACTCATAGGGCGTGTAATCGTCGAACACGTTCGGCGCCAAGGCGAGTGCTGGGATCAGGCGCTCGTCCTCGTTGCGAACGTAGTAGCGGTTCAAGCCGTCGAACACCGCGAATTGATAGCCATGCACGAGGATCAGACGTTCCCACCGCTGGTGCGTAGG
>DASWDH010000333.1:0-2020 GCA_036395495.1 Polyangiaceae bacterium | reverse complement strand
CGACGTGCGGATCGTCCACGATCGCCACACCGACGGGCTCTTCCCACGCGCCACGTGGTACCGGTTTCTCGAACGAGCCGGCTTTCTCGTTGCGGGTCGTGCCCTGGCGTGACCGACGAGCTTGGCGAAATATTCGTTGCCGTTCGATAGCTCAATCCTGCGATCGGACGAGCACCGAACCCATCACGGCAACGCCGGTGACCCGCAGCGTGGGCTTGTCCGGGCTCGCGGGTAGGACGGGCCCCGCGTGTTCGAACGCGCCGAGAAAACCTCCGCTCACGATTTCGACCTGAATGTCGGGAGGGACGATGATGTCGATGCTGCCCATCACGGCGATGCAGCGCACCTCGACGATGCCTGGCCCTCCGACGCGCCCGCGAAAATCCAGAAGGCTGGTTCCCATGACGCAGACGGCCTTGGTCAGCGTGCCCGGTTCCAAGTCCAGCCGGCGCGTGAGGCTGCTCATGACGGTGACGAGCGGCTGATCGCCCGGAACGATGGCGGCGCTCGGCGCCTTGATGAGAGCGCGTGTCCCCGGATTCGCCGGCGGAGCGATGTCGAGCGCGGGCAGATCGGCCAAGATCGATCGCAGCGCGCCCGCGCTGTCGGCACGTTTGAGCCGCTCGATCCGACGGTCGAGTTCGGCAACGTCGAAGTGGCTTCGTTCGAAGTGCGCCTGCAAGCGTTCGATGCCCTTCTTGACCTGTTCGGCGCGTTCGCCGTCGCTCCACGCTCCGCCGACGGGCAGACCGGCTTGGCCGAGCCGCCAATTCTCTCGACGCGCTTCGGCAATCACGCCGTTGAGCTTGGCAAGCTCCTCCCGGTGGGCCTTCCACCAGGCATCGGCGTCGCTCGACGACCACGGATGAAGGGCGGCACACGACGCAAGGCGATCGCCTACCTCTCTCATGCTTGGACGTTGAGAGGCATCCTTCTCGAGACAATCCAACACCAGTTTTTCGAGATCGTCCGGTATCGCCTCGTGCGTGCGCTCGGAAGGAGGCACAGGCTGTACGTGAACATGACCGATCATCATCTCTAGGGCGGTGGCGCCCTTGAAAACGTAGTTGGCCGTCAGCAGCCAGTAGGCGACGCACCCCAGCGCGTAGACATCGGCTCTCTCGGTCAAGTTTCCGGTGGCGGCTTCCGGAGGCAGAAAAGCGGGCGAGCCAAGAATAGCTCCTTCGGCGGTAAGTGACGTGGCGGTGGCGGCTGCCACCTGCTTCACCAGGCCGAAATCGAGGACTTTCACGAAGTCATGAGTGAGCCCCATCGCGCAGGTGAAAATGTTCCCCGGCTTGACGTCGCGGTGGATGAGCCCTCGTTCGTGGGCTTCCGCGAGCGATTCACACGCCCCGCGCAGCAAGTGGATGGTGCGCTCCGGCGGTACTGCTCCGAAACGCTCGACCAATACATCGAGGCTCACACCCTCGAGTAGCTCCATCGCGTAGTAAAACGTCCGCTGCTCGGTCATTCCGAAGTCGTAAATGGCGATCGTATGAGGAGAACGCAACCCGCTGGTCGCGCGCGCTTCACGCTCGAAACGCTTGCGTGCTTCTTCTGCGCCGGACGCGCCGAGCGAAACTTCGGGACGAATCAGCTTCACGGCTGCAAGTCGGCCGAGAAGCTCGTGGCGCGCGAGCCATACTTCGCCCATGCCGCCGGCACCGATCAGATCGAGCAACGTATAGGCGCCGACCTGCTCGCCCTTGGCGATGCCGTGCGCGGCAGGTGCTTTTTCTGGCTTGGCCGTCGCGCGTCGTGGGTCGAGTTTCTCTGGGGTGTCCTGCTCAGCCACGCCGGTAGGTGTTAGTCGATTTTGCGCACGTACGCGAGGGCGCCGGCTATTGTATCGATACATAACACAATAGTATATAGATAATAATGATTGCGTTGGGAGGGCGCTCCGGCCGACAATGAATCGTACTTTGGACACGCAGTTCGTGGACTGGGAGGTGGGTCATGAAGCTCGACAAGCTTTTCAATGTCGTGGTTCTCGGTGGTGCAGCACTGGTAAGCG
>DASWDH010000332.1:0-18057 GCA_036395495.1 Polyangiaceae bacterium | reverse complement strand
AGGCGGGCAGAGGCAGGCCTGCAACCCTAAGGACGATCCGAACTGCAAAGAAGACGAGGACGGCAACGAAGGCGAAGGTCAGGGGCAGGGCCAAGGGCACAAACAGGGCGAGTCGTTCACGATCGGGCCCGGTGGGCAGCGCATCTTGCAGATGTCGCGCGGGCAGGGGCAGGGCCAGGGCCAGGGGCAAGGTCAAAAAGGAGATCAGCCGGGCGGTGGGGGCGACAAGGGGGACAAGAGCCACTCCTGGGGGCAGGGGCACAACCCCAACGTGATGGGCCGGGAAGGCAGCGACCCGAAAATGGGGACGTTGGACGTGCAGGCGGCCGGCATCGATACCGGGCAGGGCGCCAGCCGGAGCGAAGTCATTCTCGGAGCCGCCGAGAAGGGGTTTCGCGGGGGCGCCTACAAGAAGGTCTACTCCGAATACCGCACCAGCGCGGAAGAGCAGATCCATCAGGACAAGATCCCTCCCGGCACCAACGATCACATCCGCCGCTACTTCGATCTCATCCGTCCGCGAGAATGACGGCATCTTTTCGAGAGAGGGAAATCAAAGAACCATGGATGACAGCGTAAAGGTGGCGGCAAGGGTAGAGGTGGAGCTGTTCCAGCGGCGCATCGGCGTGCTGCGGGAAGAGATTGGCAAAGTCATGGTCGGCAACCGCGAGGTCGTCGATGGTGCACTCACCTGCATGCTCGCCGGTTCTCATGCGTTGCTCGAGGGAGTCCCCGGTCTCGGCAAGACCGTGCTCGTCAAGACGATGGCCGAAGCGCTCGCGCTCACCTTTTCTCGCGTCCAATTCACCCCCGATCTGATGCCGGCGGACATCATCGGCACGACGGTCATCGACGAAGACGCCAAGGGGGGCAAAGTCTTCGAGTTCCGAAGAGGGCCCATCTTCGCGCACATCGTGCTCGCCGACGAGATCAACCGCGCCACCCCGAAGACGCAAAGCGCGCTGCTCGAGGCGATGCAGGAGCACCGGGTCACCGTCGCCAAAACGACGTACCCCATCGAGGAGCCCTTCTTCGTTCTCGCCACGCAGAACCCGCTCGAGATGGAGGGGACTTATCCGTTGCCGGAAGCGCAGCTCGATCGGTTCTTCTTCAAGCTGCACGTTCCCTTTCCCACCCGCGACGAGTTGCACATGATTCTCGATCGCACCACCGGCAGCGCCGAATCGCTGCTCCACCCCGTGCTCTCGCGCATGGAAGTGCTGGAAATGCAAAAGCTCGTCCGCGAGGTGCCCGTCGCACGCCACGTGCAAGATTTCGTGATCCGCGTGCTCGAGGCCACGCACCCAGGCAACAGCGAGGCTCCCGAGCTCACACGACGGTTCGTCCGTTTCGGCGCATCGCCGCGCGGAGCGCAGAGCGTGCTCTTGGCCGCCAAGATTCGAGCGCTCTTCGAGGGTCGGTTCGCCGCTTCGATCGACGACGTTCGCCACGTCTGCTTCCCGGCGCTCCGCCACCGCATTCTTCTCAACTTCGAAGGCGAAGCCGAAGGCGTCAAAACCGATCAGGTCATCCAGGAGATCCTCGCCAGGACCCCTGAAGCCAAGGCGTGATAGTGAGCCTTCTCGACATTTTCAAGCGAGTGTCCGCGCCGATTGCTCGGATGTCGAAGAGGCCGCCTCCGCCGGCCGCCGAGGAGCTCTTCGACGACGATTTTCAGCGCAAGCTCGAGTACCTGGCCATCGTGAGCCGCCGTGTTTTCGCGGGACGAGTTCGGGCCGAGCGCCGCACCAAAAAGAGCGGAAGCGGCGTCGAGTTCGCCGACCACCGCGATTACGTGCCGGGCGACGACTTTCGCTACCTCGATTGGAACGTCTACCGGCGTTTCGGCCGGCTCTTGGTGCGCCTCTACGAGGAAGAAGAGGACCTTTCGATCTACCTCGTCATCGACGCGTCGTCGTCGATGGGGTTTTCTTCGAAGCGGAAGTTCCGCTACGCGCAGCGGCTCTGCGCCGCGCTCGCCTACGTGGGTCTCGCCAACCTCGATCGAATCACCATCGTCGCCACCACCGACCGCATCGAGGAGCGTCTGCCCACCGCTCGAGGCAAGGCGCGCATCTTCAAGGTGCTTCAGTTCTTACGGGGGCTCGAGCCGTCGGGCACGACCGACCTCGGCGACGCCATGAAGACGTTCGTCGCGCAGCACAAGCGTCGCGGCCTGGTCATCCTGCTTTCCGACCTCTACGATCCTCACGGCTTCGAGAAGGGGATCAACGTCGTCCGCTATAACAAGTTCGAGCCATTCGTGATCCACATCGTCGATGCGAGCGACGCGGCCCTCAAGCTTTCGGGCGACGTTCGCATCTACGACTGCGAGACGGGAGACGAGCGCGAAGTCACGGTCACGCCCAAGGTGCTCGCTCAATACCGGCAGGCGTACCAAGCCTACCTGTCGGAGATCAAGAAATTTTGCACCGAGCGCCAGGTTCCGTACGTACCAGCCGACGTCGAAGTGCCGTTCGACGATCTGGTGCTGCGCGTGCTGCGGCGCGGCGGTTTTTTGGCTTAAAGGCGGCGCGTGCACTTCCTCGGCCTGCCTTCCAGCACGCTCCTGGCGATCGGAATCGCGGCGGGAGCCATCATCGTCGGCCTCTACATTCTGAAGCTCCGGCGCCGACCGGTGCCGGTGCCCTTCTCCAACATCTGGCAACGAATCCTGCGCGATCAGGACGCAACGAGTCTTTTTTCGCAGCTGAAGCGCATCCTCTCTCTCTTGCTGCAGCTTCTCTTGCTCGCGCTTCTCGTGCTCGCGCTCGGCGATCCGAGGGGATTTGCCAGCCGCTCGGCACGCAATGTCGTGGTGCTGGTCGACGGCAGCGCGTCGATGAAGGCTGTCGATGTCGCCACCACGTTGGAACCGAATCGCACCCGCATGGAGGCCGCCAAGGACGAGGCCAAGAAGATCATTCGCGGTCTCGGCGGCGCCGATCGCATGCTGCTCGCGCAAATGGATGCCGCAGTGACGCCGCTCTCGACGATGACCGGGGAGGTCGCCGATCTGGAGGCGAGCGTCGCCGTTCTGCGCGCGACCGATACCCGCGCCGACTTCGCGCGCTCGCTCCGTTTCGCGACCGATGTCTTGCGCGGGCTGTCATCGCCGGAGATCATCGTGATTTCCGACGGCAATTTGGGCGAGCCGCGCGATTCCGCCGGTGAGGTCCACCTCGGAGCCGCCTCGCTCAGCTTCGTGCCGGTGGGCAGCGGCCATCGCAATGTCGCGATCACCGAGTTCTCGGTGCGGAGATATCCGCTCGATCGCGACCGCTACGAGGTGATGCTCGAACTTTACAACACGTCGACGCAACCCGAGGAGATCGAGCTCGACCTCATTGGGGACGGCAACTTGGTCGACATGACGAAGCTCCGGCTCAACGCGGGCGAGCGGCTGCCCCGCTTCTATCCGAACCTTTCGGGAGCGCGGCGCACATTGGAAGCGGTGATCAAGCTCGCCGGGGGCGGTCACGACGATCTGCCCGCCGACGACCGCGCCTACGCTCTTCTGCCCGATCAGCGACGCATTCGCGTGCTCTGCGTGACCGCAGGCAATACGTACCTCGAGGCCGCCTTGCTGTTGACGACGTATCTCGACGTCACTTATCTGGCGCCGGGCGAGTACCCGCCGCCTTCTGGCCAGTCGTTCGACGTCACGATTTTCGATGGGGTGGCCCCTCGTCCTGCGCCAGGATCGGGGAGCCTTCTTTATCTGGATCCCAGCGGCGATGGCTCGCCGGTCAAAGTGGACCCGGCGCCGCTCGTCAATGTGGGGTTCGATACCATCGACAAGAAGAGCCCTTTCCTCAAGTGGACGGCGATCGACGACGTCTACATCGGTAATGCGCACAAGCTGACGCCGCAGCCGGGAGACAAGGTGATTGGGGCGAGCGAAAAGGGGGCGCTGCTGGTCACTGGCCGCCGTGAGGGGGAACGCTTCGTTGCGCTCGGTTTCGATCCCCGGGAGAGCGACCTCGTGCTGCGTATTGCCTGGCCGCTCTTCGTGCTCAACGTGCTCACCGAGTTCGTGGCCGAAGATATCTCGTATCTGTCGAGCTTTCGCACCGGCGAGGTGTGGCACGTCCCGATCCCGACGCTTTCCGACGAAGTATGGGTGACGAGCCCCGGATCGCAGGTTCGACACAGGGCTCCCGTGCAGGATGGGCGCGCCGTCTACCTGGGACTCGAGGCGGGATTCTATACGCTCGAAGTGGGCCCCCAGGGCGGTGCGATCAAATCCGAATTCGCGGCGAACCTCGCCGATCCCGAAGAGAGCTCGATCGAACCGAAAACGAGTGTGGTCGTGGATGGCAAAACCGCAGGTCCAGTGGCGGGCTTTCACATCGGCGTTCGCAGCGAGTGGTGGATCACGCTCTTGCTCCTGGCGATGGCCATCACCACGGTCGAGTGGGCCACGTACCACCGGAGAATCACGGTATGAACCCGCGGCTCAAACAGGTCCTGTTCGGCGTCGCGATTGTCGGGCTCACGCTCGTCCTGGTCGCCATCTACCGGCGCTACGTGTGGAGTTCCCCCGACGCGACGATGACCTGGATCCGAGGCGGAACGACGTACGTGCTTCGTTCGCCCAAGCTTCTTGGGCTGCTTCTTCTGGCGCCCCTGTTTCTCCTGATCCTGCCGCGTTCGTTGGCGGATCTACCCTGGCAGCAGCAGCTCTTGTCGCTGGGCTTGCGTCTCGCGTTCGTCGCCGCGCTCGCGCTGTCGCTCGCGCGGGTGGCGCGGACGGAGAAAACGGAGAAGGTGTGCACCGTCTTTCTGGTCGACGTGTCCGACTCGATCACCAACGAAGCGATCGACGACGCCCGCAAGGCGATCGATCAAGCCCTCGCCGCCCGCCGTAAGGACGACATCGCGCGCGTGGTCACCTTCGCGCGCCGCCCCCGCCTCGTGGAGATGGATGAGGGGGCGAAGAGCGCGCCCGCTCTCAGCCGCCACGACGCAGACGCTTCGACGCACCTCGGTGCCGGCACGAACCTACAGGCTGCGCTGCAGCTGTCATACGGCCTCTTTCCGCCCGGCTACTTGCGACATGCCGTGCTTTTTTCCGATGGAGTCGAGACCGATGGCGACTTGCTTTCGGAAGCGAACGGCGCGCAGAAGTTCGACGTCAAAGTTTTCACGATCCCCTACCGCCGCCCGGTTCCGGGCGAGATCGCGATACAGCGCTTGCGCGTGCCCGATAGGGTCAAGGTCGGCGAACCCTTCGAGGTGCACGCGGATATTTACGCGAGCCGCGCGGGTCAGGCCAACGCGCTCCTGTATCAGGGCGAGGCACTCAACGGGCTCGAGGGCGCACGGCCGCTCACTCTCACGCCGGGCGTGAACGACATTACCTTCAAGTCCGTCGTGCGCGTGGGCGGCGAAGTCACCTATCGGCTCGAGCTCGAGCCGCAGAGCGACGACAAGTTCCGGGAGAACAACCGAGTAGCGGTCACCGTCGACGTGCCTGGGCGCCCGGCCGTGCTCTATGTGGACGCAGAGCCGAGCAAGGCGACGCCCCTCGCTTCGGCCCTGGAGCGGCAAGGCTTCGACGTCGACGTGCGCGCCCCCTCGGCATTTCCCGGTTCGCTACGGGAGCTCGAGCGCTACGATTTCTTGATCCTGTCCGACACGCCGGCCGAGCAGGTCTCGCTTTCTTCCCAGGAGCTGATCGAGTCGTACCTGCGCGATCTGGGCGGCGGATTTCTCTTCGCCGGCGGTCCCAATGGCTACGGCCCAGGGGGATGGTACCACACCACCGTCGAGCGGATTTTACCGGTTCGCATGGATGCCGAGCGGCGCAAGGACATGCCGAGCGTCGCGATGTCGCTGGTCATCGATCGATCCGGCTCGATGACCGGCCTTCCCTTGGAGATGGCCAAGCAAGCGGCAAAGGCCACGGTCGACACGCTCTCGTCCGACGACCTCATCGAGGTCGTCGCCTTCGATTCGACCCCCACCCGCGCCGTCAAGATGCAGCCCGCCCGCAACCGCTCGCGCATCGAAAACGACATTGCGCGCATCCAAGCGGGCGGGGGTACCGAGATCTTCTCGGCGCTCGATGCCGCCAACCAGGATCTCAGCGTCGTGCAAGCCCGCAAGAAGCACGTGATTCTGCTCACCGACGGGCGCGCATCCTCGAGCGGCATCCGCGATTTGGTACAGTCGATGGCGGCCGAGTCGATCACGGTCACCACGGTCGGGCTCGGCAACGAAGTGGACGATCAGCTGCTTTCGATGATCAAGGACTTCGGCGGCGGCCGCTATCACAAAGTTCCCGATCCCAACAGCCTACCCAAGATCTTCACGCGCGAAGCGGAGCTCATCGCGAAAAGCTCGGTGACCCTCGACTACTTTCCGGTTCGCCAGACAGGTCCCGCCGACTTTCTGCGCGGCGTCGACATTGGCACCGCGCCGCTCTTGGCGGGGTACACGGCGACCAAGATGAAGCCGCCTCCGGCGCAGGAGATCTTGGTCAATCCCGATCACGACGATCCCATCCTGGCACGATGGCGGGTGGGGCTCGGCTACGCGCTGGCGTGGACGAGCGATGTCAAATCGCGATGGGCCGCGGATTGGACCCGGTGGCCCGGTTGGACGCAGCTGTGGGGCCAACTCGTCCACGAGCACATGCGTCAGAAGCGCCGCAGCGAGCTCGATATGAAGACGGACGTGTACGGAGGCACCGTGCATGCGGTGGTCGATGCGTTCAATGCCGAGGACCGATTCGACAATGACCTCGAATCGAAGCTCACCGTGCAGGGTCCTCAACCCGGCGGCAGCTCGCGGGTCGTGCCGCTTCGGCAGACGGCTCCCGGCCGCTACGAAGCCGCGTTTCCGCTCGACCGCTACGGTTCGTTCGTCCTGCGCGCCGAACACAGCCGCCGCACCGAGGACGGGCGGATGGTTCCCACGGCTGTGAGCTACGGTCACGTTTCGAACCCTTACCCTCCCGAGTACGCGAGCTTCGAGCCGAACCTGGTCCTTCTCGGGCGCACCGCGGAGGCGACCGGCGGCACGCGTGATCCCGAGATGAGCGTGGCCTTCGATCCGCAGGGGGGAAGCGTCACGTTCCACCAAGACCTCTGGCCGCGCTTCGTCGGCGGCGCGATCGTCTTGCTCATCCTCGATCTGCTGGTGCGCCGCGTCCGCCTCTTCGATCGCAAGTTTCTGCCGAAGCCCCGAGCGGCGTGATCGTTTTTCGGCTCTTGTCGAGCGGCGCCTGAGCTGGGCGTGTCTGTTTTCGAGCGACGGCCGAGGTAAGTATGCTTACCTCAAAAATGGCGCGAAAAAGCACTCTCGGTGGCTCTTCCAGGCGTCAGCAACTTGTTGCGGAATTCAATGCTCAAAGAGCCACACCCAACCCGAGGTAAGTAGGCTTACCTCAAAAATGGCGCGAGGAAAGAGCGGCTCGGCGGTCCGGCAAGCGTCAGCCTTTCGTGGAGAATGGAGCAACTGACGCAACGTGATAAGAGCAACGAGCATGAGTCCGGCCATTCCCCGCGGTCATCACCTCGCCTTGCAGTGGAAACTCGTTTCGAATTATGTCGAGGACGACACTTTTCGTGCAGCCTTGACGATTACCAATCGAGGCGCGGTGCCGCTGCCCACCCGGGGGTGGGCCATCTACTTCAATAGTTGTCGAAAGGCGAAGCCCGAGAGCGTCACCGGGGGCGTTGCGATCGAGCACGTGAACGGCGATTTGTTCAAGCTCGTACCGAAGGCCGACTTCGGCAATCTTGCGCCGGGCGAAAGCCGCGAGATTGGTTACGACGGCGTTTACTGGGCCGTCGTCAAAACCGACGCGCCGCTCGGGTTTTTCATCGTCCACGGCGACGGTACGCCGGAGGCTCGGGCGGAAGCGATCGGCGATGCGGAGATCGCGCCTTTCGAACGTCCCGAGCAGCTCGCGCGCAAAGCGGACGACCAAGTGCCTTCTCGAACGCCGGAGACGCGCTTCGAAGAGAACCGAGCGCTCTCGCGCCTGCCGGAGTCGGCCATCGGGAAGATCACCCCCGCGCCCTCTTCGGCTACCTACCGCGCCGAGCATTTCATACTCGACGAGCAAAGCGTCATCGTTCACGCGCCCGAGCTCACCCACGAGGCGCGGTTTCTGCAGGACGCGCTGGCCAACCTGATGAATCGCCGCCTGCCGCTCTCGTTGATCGAGGCAGAGCGCGCGATCGCGCTCCGATTGGATGCGCACATGCGAGGCTCTGGTTCCGGCATCGGCGACCAAACCTACCGGCTCGTCGTGACGTCGACGGGCATCGAAGTCGCCAGCGCGACGCTACAAACGATGTTCTTCGGAATTCAGAGTTTGTTGCAGCTCTTGCCGGTGTCGGCCTGGCACAACCCCGACTCGACCCTGGCGGTGCCGCACTGCCGAATCGACGACGCGCCACGGTTTATCTACCGCGGCGTTCACTTCGACGTGGCGCGCAATTTTTCCGACAAGCAAACCGTCCTGCGCCTCCTCGATGTCATGGCGCTCTACAAGCTGAACAAGCTGCACTTCCATCTGACCGACGACGAAGGTTGGCGGGTACCGATCGCGAGCTTGCCCGAGCTGACCGAAATCGGCAGCCGTCGCGGCTTCACTCTCGATGAGTCGGAGCGGCTGGTGCCGTCGTTCGGTTCGGGTCCGGCCCCGTCGTCACACGGCTCTGGTCACTACACCCGCGACGAGTTCGTCGAAATTCTTCGCTATGCGGCAGCTCGCCACATCGAGGTCATTCCCGAAATCGACGTTCCCGGCCACGCGCGCGCCGCCATCAAAGCCATGCAACTGCGCCATCGGCGATTGATGCAAGCCGGAAAAAAGCAGGAGGCGGCCACCTATTTGTTGACCGATTTGGACGACGAGTCGCAATACGAATCGGTCCAGATGTGGAAGGACAACGTCATCTGCATTGCGCTCGAAAGTTGTTACGACTTCATCGAGACGGTCGTTCGCGAAATCAAGGCGATGTACGAAGAGGCGGGCGTTCGACTGCAGGTCCTCCACACCGGCGGTGACGAGGTCCCGAGCGGCCCCTGGGAACGGTCCCCCGCGTGCCGATCTTTCATGCGCGAGCGCGGGATGCAGTCCACGCACGAACTTCAAGATTACTTTCTCGGGCGGTTCCGCGATATTTTGAAACGCCACGACCTCGTGGTCGGGGGTTGGGAGGAGATCGCCCTGGTCACCGAACGGCAGGGCGGAGTCGATGTGACCAAGCCCAATCCCAAGTTCGTGAATGCCAACTTCCGACCTTACGTATGGAACAGCGTGTGGGGATGGGGACGAGAGGACATCGCCTATCGGCTCGCCAATGCGGGCTACGAAATCATTCTCTGCAATGTGACCAATCTCTATCTCGATCTCGCCTACGAGAAGGACCCCGAGGAGCCAGGTTACTACTGGGGCGGCTTCATCAGCACGCGCAAGGTCTTCGAGTTCTGTCCGTTCGACATCTACACGACCGCGACAGTCGACCTCTGGGGCCGGCCGATCGATCCGGCAACGGTTGCGAAAATGGTGCGGCTCACTGCGGAGGGAGAAAAACGGGTGCTCGGAATGCAGGGCCATCTGTGGGGCGAGAATGTCCACAATCGTCCGCGGGCGGAGTTTTTGCTGATGCCGCGCCTGCTCGCGGTCGCCGAGCGCGCCTGGGCACGAGATCCCGGCTGGACGCGGATCGGCGACCTGTCGGAACGCGCTGCGCGCATGGAGCGCGATTGGAACGAGTTTGCCAACCGCCTGGGCCAGCGCGAGCTGCCTCGACTCGACGGCTTTCTCGGAGGAGTCGGCTATCGCCTGCCGGTTCCGGGCGCCGTGGTTCGGGATAGAATGCTTTCGGCGAACGTGTCGTATCCTGGCCTTACGCTTCGCTACGCGCTCGAGGGGGCGGAGCCGACGCTTGCCTCGCCGGCTTACGAGGGGCCGGTGTCGATCGATGCCGGCAAGATTGCCAAGGTGGCCGCTTTCAGCACCACCGGCCGCCGCGGCCGCTCGGTGACTCTTTCGAGCTGAACGCTACGAAACTCCGGCTCGCCGGATGATTTCCGACTTCATCGCCGCCGGCTCGGAAGGCAGGCCTTGCGCGAGCTCGTCGGCTGGAGAGCTTCCGTGCTGCACGAGCTTCGACAGCGCCGCCAGATGGACCGTCTCGTCATCGCCGTCGTCGGACAGGCGCTTGCGGCGCGCGAGGCCCCCTCTCGCGATGTCGATGAGACGTTGGGCGGCGTCGGCCAGCGGCTTGCCGCGCAAGACGGCGGATAGGCCGCGCTGGGCGAGTTCCAATCGCAATGCCTCCATCTCGTCCCACGTGAAGCTCGCCGAGAACGACTCGGCCTCGTCGAGAGCGGTCGGATCGTAGAGAATGCCCGTCCAGAGGGCGGGCAGCGCGGGACTCAGTCTCGTCGGCAGCGAGTCCCCCCCGCGCACCTCGATCGTGTGCTTAAGCCGCACCTCTGGGAAGAGTGTGTTGAGGTGCAGTTCCCAATCGTGAATATCGGCGTGATGTCCCTGGAAGCCGTTGTTCCAAAAACCGCGAAACGTCTGACCGGTATTGACCACGACCTTGCCGCTACGTTTGAAAAGAAACATGGGAACGTCGAGCGCCCATTCCACGTAATCCCGCAACCGGCTGTCGGGGTTCCAAAGCTTGGGCAAGAGACCTTGCCGATCGGGATCGACGGCGAGCCAAACCTTCGCGCGCTCGCTGCGATCGCCGGTCACCCGTCCTTCGTAGAAGGGTGAGTTGGCGAACATCGCGGTCACGATGGGCGACACCCGAAGCGCGACGCGGAGCTTGCGCATCGCGTCTTCTTCGGATGCATAATCGAAGTTGGCTTGCACCGTCGCGGTGCGTCGCATCATGTCGAGAGCTCGCTCGCCCCTCTTGGGGAGGTACTCCTTCATGATGCTGTAGCGAAGCTTGGGCACCCAGGGCAGATCGTCTTGGCGGGCGAACGGGTGAAAGCCGACGCCGAGCCACGCGATACCCAAGGGGGCGCAAACCGTGTGGAGCTCGGCAAGGTGAGCTTTGGTTTCCGCGAGGATTGCGTGAACATCGTCGAGCGGCGCTCCCGAGAGCTCTAGCTGCCCGCCCGGCTCGAGCGTTACCGAGGCGTGCTGTCGTTCCAAGGCGATGAGTGGCCCACCCTCGACCTCGCTGACGGGTGTCCAACCAAAACGCCGTGCCAACGCCGAGAGCACGCCGACAATCCCGCGGTCACCCTCGTACGGCACGGCCCCCCCGGTTTCCTGATAGACGCCGAACTTCTCCGCCTCCGCCCCCACGCGCCACTGGTGGCGAGGTTTCATGGCCGCGTGAAAAAAGCGGTACAGATCGTCTTCGGAAAGGGGCATGGTGGGTCACGCTTCTACGACACCGGCGGCCCGCCGGCCAGCGCTTCTGCAAAATCGGCCAACCTGTTCGCACTTAGACGGCAGCCGAAATGCTGGCCATGTGAAAGTCCTCCGTCAAGATCGCGGGGACGCGGGCGACGGGTCCCCATGACGGCATGCGCACGGTCTCCTTCGTCCATGCCTTGGCGCGGGCCAACACGGCGGCAGGCGATTCGTTGAACCGAAAGTTGTTGACCGGCCCTTTGAGCGCTCCCCGCTCGATCAGAAAGACGCCGTCGCGGGTAAGCCCGGTGATGGTCATCGTCTGAGGATCGAGCCAGCGGGTGTACCAGAAGCGGGTGATGTAAAGACCGCGGTCCACCCTCCCGACGAGGTCGTCGATCCCGTTCGCGTCTCCGCCGACCAGGTGCACGGCGGTGGGATGCGGGCTCGGTCTTCTACCGGTCTTTTGTGCCCAGTACCGGGAGGTGATGAGCGACTTCAACGTGCCGTCTTCGATGTAGGTGACGGGTTCGACCGCAAGGCCTTCCTGGTCGAAGGGGGATGCCGGTGTCGCAGGGTCGAAAGGATCGCCCTTCAGGGTGAGCGCCGACGCGAACATCTTCTCTCCGATGCGCGAGCCACCGCCCCGTTTTGCGAAGAAGCTGCGTCCTTCGTCCGCGCTTCGTGCGTCGAGAGCCTCGAAAAAAAAGCGCAGCAAGTCGACGACGCACGCCGGGTCGAGCACGACTTTCCAGGGCTTGGGATCGGCCCGCCCGGGTTTCTGCGAGCGAACGGCCTTGTCGACGGCCGTCGTGGCGACGGCTTGCGCGTCGATGTCACGCGCTGCGACGCTTTCCGTGCCCGCCCATCCCGAGCCGCTCCCGTCGGCGCTGCGCGCCGTCATCGTGAGGCGTGCGACGGTCGAAGGGTGCGTTGCGGTGAGCCCGGCGGTCGTTGCGAGCGCGTGCGTCGTCCCATACGCGAGATAGAAGCCGGCGGCGATGGCGCCCTGACTTTCCGCCGCGGCAATGGCCTTCTTCGCGGCGACGGCGCGCGATGCCGACGCGAGCTCCAGCGTGGAGGCGTCGAAGGTCGTGCCCGCAGCACGCAGCGGCCCCGGCCCCAAGACCCCCATCCACTCTGGATCTTCAGGCGCAACCTGGGCCATCTCGGCCGCCCGTTTCACCAGGGCAGCGAGCGCCTGGGATTCGAGCCGCTTGTGGGCTGCGGTCGCGTGCCGCTTGCCTCGCGCTACGGTGACGCTCACCTCCGCCAGCTCGACATCGCCGGCCGTCGTGATCTCGTTGGCGGCGAAGCGCGTGTGACTGGTGCGTCCGAGGTCGACCGAGACCCGACCCTCGGCGCCGGGGGCGAGCTTCTTGATCAACTCAACCGCCTGCGCCGCGATCTCGCCAGGACTCATGAGCCACCCCGGCGATTCGTATTGAGAATGTTCACGCGACGAAACCGGGCGGGGGGGCACCCGTGGCTGACGGGATTGGACTGGACTGGTTCCCCTTTGCCGTCCGACAACGTCCCGTGGAGCTTCCAGCTTTCTTGGCCGCCCACCATGTCGCACGACTTCCAGAAATCGAGCGAGTTGGCCTGGTATGCCACATCCTTCAGGGCGTGGGTTACCTTGCCTTTCTTGATCTCGTAGAACATCTGCCCGCCGAATTGAAAATTGTAACGTTGCTGGTCGATCGACCACGACCCGTTGCCGGTAATCAGGATGCCGTCGTCGGTCGCCGCCACGAGGTCTTCCACCTTGAGAGGCTTGTCGCCAGACAGAAGCGAGACGTTCGGCATGCGCTGGAAGGGAAACGACTCGTGGTCCTCCGCGTAGGCGGTGCCGCGTGATTCCTTTTCGCCTATCCACGACGCCTGATCGCGCGTGGTCTGAAAGCCGACCAGAAGTCCCTTGTCGACGAGCAACCATCGCTGGGTTCGAGTGCCTTCGTCGTCATAGGCGCAAGTGGCGAGGCCGCCGGGCGTGGTCTTGTCGGCAGCCAGACTCACGATGTCCGAGGCGTACTTGAGCTTGCCGAGTTTTTCCACCGTGGCGAAGCTCGTGCCCGCGAGATCGGCTTCGTAGCCGAGAATTCGGTCGAGCTCGGTGGGATGACCGACCGATTCATGGATGGTGAGCCACAAGTTCGAAGGCGCGAGAACCAGATCCTTCTTCCCGGCCCGAACCGATGGTGACTTGAGTTTCTCCACCACGTCTTCGCCCATTTTTCTTGCGTCGGCGAAGAGCGACGATTCCGTCACGTATTCCCAGCCGGCCTGCATGGGGGGAAGCTCGTGCGCTCGGGTCACGAATTCACCCGTTTTCTCGTTTTTGGCGGTGACCGAATAGCCGGCGCCGACGCGCACGATTCGCTGTTCGATGACCGAGCCATCAGTCGTCGCCAGGAGCTTCCATTCGTCGATGGCTTCGGCCGACGCATCGAGAAAGGCGACGCCGCTCACTTTCTTGGCTTCCGGCCAGAACGAGAGAAGAAGCGCTGCCTTGTCGGCAAGGGGAACCTTGAAAGGATCGACCGAGAGCGGCGTCTGCCAGCGGTCGGTCACCGCGGACACGGGGGCGAGCGCGATCTTCCGCTTTTGAGCGTCGGCGTTCGCCTTCGCCACCGAGATCGCTCGGCGAGCCACCTCGTCCGCATCGGTCAACATCGCGCGCGGGCTCGACGCGAAGCCCCACGCGCCGAAAGCCAGCACGCGCAAGGCGAGCCCGAAGCTTTCCGAAAAGTGCACGTCGACGACATGATCCTCGCGCGTCCGAAGGCTCTCGTACCGCCGCTGATGAATACGTGCATCGGCGAACGTGGCCCCGGCGCGTTTCGCGGCGTCGAGCGCGCGCGCCAGCACTTTCGCGAGCTCGGCATCGGGCAATGGACGCGACGCGCCGCCATCGATAGTGGCGGTCGGAGCGCCGGCGCGGAGGGGTCGCCCCTTGGATGCCGCGTGACAACCGACGCCCAGCGCGGCAAGCGAAGAATGAATGACGAACGCGCGCCGCGAAAGCATGAGGACTCGACGGTACGCCCGCCGCGGCGCGAGTCAACGTTCGTGCCGTGCGGCGGGAACGAACGGGACGCTGGCGTTGTCGTAAGCGACGATGTCCACCCCGCTCCTCGAACGAGCTCGGGATGGCCAGGACACGCCAGCAGAAAGGGAGCCCTTCCTCGCCGGACCGGCAGAGGATTTCGGGCGTGGTGCGTGCCTTGCCCGTCTCAAGCTGCTGCGCCTGGCGTTCGTCGCCATGCTTTTCGCGCCGTTCGCGCTCATGGCGCTTCGCGTCGCCCAGACGCATTGGCCTGCACTGACCGTGTGGGTTACCGGCATCGAACCGACGCCGACACTGGAACCGCTCGCGACCGACGGACGAAGCTCGGCCGTTATCCTCGCGCGCATGGGCCGGCGCACCGTCGCATGGGTAGCCGATGACGACGCGTCGGCAATCGTTGCGTACGATATCGACAAAGCGCGCGTCCTCTCGCGCACGCCCGCCGATGGCACACCGTCGCAGCTCGTCATCGGTCGCGATGGGCGCATCTACGCGGCCCTTGCGCGGGCGGGGCGGATTCGAGCGTACCGGCCCAGCGATGCGTCGGGCACGCTCCATCCGATCATGGAGGCTGCGACCGCCGCCGAACCCGTTTCGCTGGCGCTCACTCCGGACGAATCGATGCTCGTCGTGGCCTGCGCGTGGGGCCAATGCGTCGAGGTCTTTCGCACGGCCACGCTCGAGCGGCTGCGATCGATCGAGGTCCCTCGCGAGCCGCGCGCGGTCGTTGTCGAGCAGCGCGGTCAACGAGCTTTCGTCGCGCATGCCGTCGGATCCATCCTCAGCGTCGTCGAGCTCGAAGAGGGTTCGACGCGATGGATCGAGCTCCGCGGAGGCGAAGGATGGGCACCCAATTCCCATTGGCAAGCATTCGATTTCCGTCCCCCGGCCCTTGTTTTGGCGGGGATGACGACGCCCGAGTCCCCGTGGGGCGCCAGGATCACGGCCAGTCCGCCTCGTTCGAAGCCCGCAGCGGTGCTCGTCCGCGGGCCGCGTCAGGCGGTGCAGGGCTACGCGCTCGCCAAGATCCGAGTGGGAGGCGACGACCGCCTGCTTCTTCCCGTCGCCACGACGTCCACAGCAAAAACCGCGTCGACGTCTCGGACGAATTCGACACTCCCTCGTTGAGGTTGTCGCTGGGACTCCACCGTACTTCCACGACGGCCGCTACCCGACCCTCGAACGACTCCTGCGCGACTCCGATGGAACGATGGCGATCACTCGCCATTTGAGCGACGCCGACCTCCGCGATCTCGTTGCGTATCTCGAATCGTTGTGACAAGATCGTGTTGTCAAGAAGAGCCTATTCACAGCGTGGTCGGACGATTACAAACATGCGATGGCCACTCGAGTTGCCATGTGCAAGCCGGCATCGGGTATTGCATCGAAATCGATGACTACCGCGCACTAGAGCCGGCCATGACACCACGGCTTTCAGCAAGCCAGGAAGGACCGTCTCATGAGCCGACCCGGGAGTCTCGCTTTTTTCGGAGGCCTGTTGATGGCCACGTTGGTGATGTTCGGCTGCGGGTCGCGGCGGGAGATCGAGCCCACCGAGCAGGTCGCCTTCCCGGTCACCGCGGACAGCCTTCTCGCGCTGACCAACAATGGGTGCAACGTCGTTTCCAGCCATACCTACGCGCTCGACGATGGGACGAAGACGAACATTTGCGCCCTGAACGGGGCCATCTTCTGGAAGGCGGACATGGACATCGACTGCGATGGGAAGCGGACCACGCAGTGCAACGAGACGACCGATTGCTGCTTCCAGCCCGATACGGCCTTTCACAATCTTGCGGGGGAGCCGCTCACGGCCTCGGTCACGCCGTACATCGTCATCCCGAATGATTTCCATTTCACGGGCCTCGATACGACCAACGGCGGCAATGT
The DNA here is from genome assembly GCA_036395495.1 of Polyangiaceae bacterium. GTDB lineage: Bacteria > Myxococcota_A > Polyangia > Polyangiales > Polyangiaceae > DASWDH01. The sequence goes on along the minus strand of DASWDH010000332.1, from coordinate 1,750 downwards.
CACCGCGGTCATCTTTAACGGAAAGATTCAATACGCTGTCTTTGGGGACACCGGCCCGACCGACATCATCGGCGAGGCGTCTTACGCCTGCGCTCAGAAGCTCGGCATCAACCCGGATCCCAAGAACGGTGGAATCGGCGGCGCCGTCGTCACTTACATCACGTTCGTCGGCAGCGGCACGCGCCCGAGCGACATCGAGAATCAAACCGAGACGGCAACGCTCGGCGACAAGCTCGCCAACCAGCTCATCGCCAATAATGGCGGGGGCTGCACGCCGACGACCTGTTCGGCGCAGGGCAAGAACTGCGGCGCGATCGGTGACGGTTGCGGCGGGACGCTCGATTGCAGCACGTGCCCCTCCGGGCAGATCTGCAACAGCTCGAACCAGTGCGTGACCGGCTCCGGTTGGTCGAGCCAAGACGTCGGGTCGGTATCGGCGACAGGCAGCTTCACCCAATCGAGCGGCACGTACACGGTCCGGGGCTCCGGGGCGGACATCTGGGGCTCGGCCGACGCGTTCCGGTACGTGTACCAAACGCTCAGCGGAGATGGTTCGATCACGGCGCGCGTTGCGGCCGTTTAGAACGTCAATACGTGGACGAAGGCCGGCGTGATGATGCGCGACGGGCTCACGGCGGGCGCCAAGAACGTCTACATGCTTGCCTCTCCGACGGCGAGCAACAACTACCGGTGGCAGGTTCGCTCGGCGGCCGGCGGTTCGACGACGTCGGCGGTGCCTTCGAGCACTGCCTGCGGCAACGGAACCGCGCCGGTGTGGGTGAAGATCACGCGCAGCGGAAGCACGTTGACCGGGTCTTGCTCGGCGAACGGCACTTCGTGGACGCAGGTCGGCACGACGACAATCAACATGTCATCGACGCTCGAGGTGGGCCTCGCGGTGACGAGTCACGTGAACGGCACGCTGGCCACTGGGACGTTCGACAGCGTCTCCGTCTCTTCGGCGAGCTGCACACCGACGACGTGCTCGGCGCTGGGCAAGAACTGCGGGTCGGTCTCCGATGGTTGCGGTGGCACGCTCAATTGCGGCACGTGCCCCAGCGGGCAGACGTGCAGCGCTTCGAACCAGTGCGTGACGAGCTCGGTGTGGTCCAGCCAAGACGTGGGGACCGTGTCCGCGGCAGGCAGCTTCAGTCAATCGAGCGGCACCTACACGGTGAACGGTTCCGGGGCGGACATCTGGGGCTCCGCCGACGCGTTCCGGTACGTCTACCAGAACCTCAGCGGCGACGTTTCCGTCACCGCGCGCCTGGCCGCCGTTCAGAACGTGAACACGTGGACCAAGGCCGGCGTGATGATGCGCGACGGTCTTGCGGCTGGCGCGACGAACGTGGCCATGGTCGCCTCTCCGACGGCGGCCAATAATTACCGCTGGCAGGTCCGTTCGGCGGCGGGCGGCTCGACGACGTCCGCCGTGCCGCCGACCACCGCGTGCGGCAACGGTACCGCGCCGGTGTGGGTGAGGATCACGCGTAGCGGGAGCACGTTGACGGGGTTTTGCTCGCCGGACGGTAGTTCGTGGACGCAGGTCGGCACGACGACGATCAGCATGTCGTCGACGCTCCAGGTGGGGCTCGCGGTGACGAGTCACTTGGACGGCACGTTGGCGGCGGGGACTTTCGACAATGTGTCCGTCTCTTCGGCGATCTGTACGCCGACGACCTGCTCGGCGCTCGGGAAGAACTGCGGCTCGGTGTCCGATGGGTGCGGCGGGACGTTGAACTGCGGTACG
>DASWDH010000331.1:0-6265 GCA_036395495.1 Polyangiaceae bacterium | reverse complement strand
CATTGGCCGAAAATGGAACTAGTTCCAACAGTTTACGTCTCATGTAACGAGTTCGCCGCGCACGGGGTGCAGTATGAATCGGTGGCCCGCTGGGGAGGCCGACGACGCGAGAGCCCAGCACAATCAGTAGATCGCGCGAAGGTAAGCGTCGAAGAGAAGGGGGCAGAGGCTTTTCATGCGTCGTCGAACCGCGACGCGCTCGTTGTGGGATCGCACGGCGCGCTCCTCGCTTATCAGCCGATAGAATTGAAGCCCCGGAGCGCGCGACGATTCTTCGCGACCCGGAAAACCGGGCAGCGTGGGTGCGGGCATCGGAAAGACTCGCTCGACGGTCCCAACCGCCGCCACCCATGAACACGGATCGCCCCTCGTCTCGTATTCGCTTTCCGCTCGAACGAGGAAGTCTGCCACGGTGCTGTCTGCGATGCGGCGGGTATCGACGGCACCAGGGTCGTCGATGAAGGCGCGAAGGTATTCGCGCCGGGCCCGATCAGCCTCGCCCTTGTACCACCGCGCGTCGGCGAGATACCCGCGCGCGCGGGCGTCAGTGGGATCATGCTCAAGTCTGGCCAAGAGCGATCGCTCCGCCTCGTCGATCTTGCTCGCCAGGAGCCAGTGCAGACCGACAGGCTCACCGTCGAGCATGCAGCCGAGACCGAACTGCATTTCCGCTTCGCGTGCCACGCGGGCATGCCACGCCGAGCGATCGGCCCCATCGACGTCGGCCCCGAGAGCGAGCAGGGCCACGAGCGGGTCCCCCTGCAGTCCGACGAGCTCCTCGTAGATCGTGGACAACCGGGTCACCCGCGCGAGGCGCTCACGGACCGCGCGGTCGCTCGGGTAGATTGCCGCCACGCGCTCGAGCTCGATTTGCGCGGCGCGAAGATCGAATCGTTCGAGCGCCTCTCGAGCCCGCGCGGCGCGAACCGCGTCATCGCTGAACAGGTCGAGCTGCCGCATTGCCGTCGGCTAGCAACACTGTTCGAGCTCGCCTCGCGTGTCAACCTGCCGTTCCCGCCGAGCTCAGGTACGAGCGCGGTCGCCGTGGCCCCCTCGACCGTTTTGATGTACGAGCGACGAGCATGAACGACTTACCGCCTCCCAAGGACGACGCTGCGACCGACGCCGGCTCAACGAAGCGGAAAAAGCCGGGCGCCAACGATCCTTGCCCTTGCGGCAGCGGCAAGAAATTCAAGAAGTGCTGTCGAGACAAACCGCTCACGTACACGAGCGCCGACCGCCACTCGACTTTCGAGAAGCTCGACTTCTTCGTCGACGAGCTCACGGGAGACGAGGAGGATCTTGCGTACGAGGAGTTCTGGGGGCGCTATCTCGATCGCGAGGACGAGTTGCCTCCCGATCCGACACGCGCGTCGAACGACGTGTACGAGATGTGGTTCGCCTTCGATCGCGTAGGCGATGATGGCTCGCTGCCCGTCGATCAGTTCCTCGAGCACGTCCACCTGACCTCCGGGGAGCGAGCCTTCCTCGCGGCGCTCCGGCGGTCGTCGATGCGACTCTACGAGGTTGCCGACGTAGTTCCCGGCGCTTCGCTGACGCTCCGCGACGTCGTCGAAGGCGACGTGGTGACGGTCAGCGAGCGCTCGGCGTCGAGGAGCATCGATCGCCACGAATTCGTGGCCGCCCGCGTCGTCCCGCGTGGCCCGTCCGGTGGTCCCGAAATCGAGGCGGGGCTCTTGCATATCCCACGGCTCATCAAACAGGGCGTCTTGGAGCAGCTCCGCGAGCACCGCCAGACGTTCTTGCGCGAAAATCCGATGTCCGGCCTCGATGCTTTCTACAAGACCATGCCGCCGTTCTTTCACGACGCGTGGGTGGGCTGCATTCTCGAGCCACCCGTCCCCGAGCTCAGAAACACGGACGGCGAAGAAATGATCCCGACTCGCATCCATTTCGAGGTTATCGATGCCGGGGCGCTGTCCGCGACTCTCGATCGCCATCCGGAGCTGGTACGCGCGAGCGATGCGTCGTGGAGCTGGGAAAGAAGGAACGCGACCGATCAAACGACGCTGCTCGGCCGTGTCGAGCATCGCGGTGACGCCCTCGTGGTCGAGACGGACTCGGTCGAACGCGGTGCTCGGGCGCGGAGCCTCGTCGAGGCGGCCGGCGGCAGGGGGATTTTGCATCGGGCAACCACGCACGAAAACCTTCGGCGTTCGGTCCAGGACGCCGTGAGAGAGAAGTACCTTTCCGGCAAGTCCGACGAAAAGAACGAATCCGACGCCGGAAGGCTGCCGCCGGCTGTTGCCGAAGCGCTCGTGTTGGAGCACTACGCGAAGCACTACCGCGCTTGGGTGGACGAGCCGGTTCCGGCCCTTCAAGGCCGCACACCGCGCCAAGCTTCCGCCGATCCGATGCTTCGGCCGCGCGTGGAGGATCTCATTCACAGCCTCGAGAGTATGTACCAGGGCGCTCTACGGCGGCGTGAGCCTGCTTATGATCCCTCTTGGATGTGGAGCGAGCTCGGTCTGCTCGAACGCGAGTGCGCCCTTCGTCCACCGCCGCTCGCGCATGAGCGCGTCGCGGAAAAGGTGCCGGGCAGCGGCGAGGTGAGTCGGTCCGCGGCGGAGCGAATCCGCCGTCAGCCTGGCTTTTCCGATGCTTCATCGGTCCTGTCGCGCGAGGCGTTCGGAAGCGACATCGAGCTTCAGCGATTCCTCCGCGACCTTGCCCAGCAAACCGGGCCCGAAGGTGCCTCGGTCGCACTCTACCTGCGGCTGATGGTCAACCTGGAGCTCCATCGCCGGAAGTCGTTCTGGGTCGACGAAGCGCTCTCTTACATGCTGAGCCACACCGATCTCGACGTCGTCGGGCGGGAGCTGCGCGTCCCGTTCGCGTCGTTCGCACTGGTGTTCACCGACCGACACACGCTGTCGTTGGCCGAGCGTGCGCTCGCGATGAGGGATGCGTGCCCTCTCTCGGGTCAGATCCTGCGGATCGCGACGGTGTACGTAACGGAGGAGCGGCGCGGCGCCGATCGCAGCCTCGAAATATGTTTCGCCCTCGATGCCCTCGGCAGTGATTTACCGGAGCTCGTGCGGCATGAGATTCCGCTCGGGGACGACACTCCCGTTCAGACCTACCTGGACGAGGTCGCGCCGCTCCCCGCGGTAGAGCCTGCCATCCCCGATGCGAGTCCGATCCGCGGCCTCTTGCGCGCGGCGGTTCACGCGATTCTCTACGCCACCAGCGCGGGTGTGGAGCCCGTGCGCCGCTCACCTGCAGAGGAGGTCACGCGGCATCGACGTGGCACGTTCAGCTCGGACGAGGTGTATTTCCTCCCGGGCGCGATCGACATCACGCAGGTCCGTAGGATGCAGGATCTCGAGCGCGTGCCGAGCGGGCGCGAGATACTACGCCGCTACATGGTGCGAGGACATTGGCGCCGGGCGCAGCAGAATTGGTCGGATCGGCGCCTGCGCTGGATAGCCCCGTATTGGAAGGGGCCCGACATGGCGGCCATCATCGAGCGCGCGTATCGACTCAAGCCCTGAGCGGCTCATTGAGCCAGCCCGAGCTCGCGCGTTCACAGCTTCGGACCTCGACCCCGGCGACCTCGCCAGATGTAGTAGATGATCACCGTCTTGGTAGCTCGGTCGACCGCGGGGTGAAATCGAAGAAGGGCAGGGCTTGGGGGCGCGTGCCGGAGGCGGCCCGTCGCAAGTCTTCCCCCTTTCTCTGATGGTGAACATCGAAGCATCATTGTGCTACGATGCGCCTATGAAGAAGCGACCTGGAGGCACGACGCACCTGTCGATCTCGCTGCCTGCGGAAGAAGCGAAGATCCTCAAGCGTCGGGCGAAGCGCGTTTACGGAGGTAACGTCTCGCGCGTGGTGAGTGATGCGATTCGCTACATCGCGTACGAGGAAGGGCGGGATGCACTCATTGCGTCGTTCGGAGGGAAAGGCCGGCCCACGCGCGAGGAAGCGCGACGCCTCGATGAGGATTGGGGACTGTCAGCTAAAAAATCGGCGTGACCCGCGCGGCGATCACGTTCGACACCGGAGCGCTCATCGCGCTCGAACGGCGCAAGGAGCGCGCCATGAAGGTGTACACTCACGCGAAAGAGAGGGGCTTTGTCGTCGCGACACCCAACGTCACAGTGGCCGAGTGGTGGCGCGGCCGAACCGACAAGCGTGAAGCAGTTTGGCGGGGACTTCTCGTCGAGCCGGCGTCGGATGAGACCGTGAAGTTGGCAGGAGTGGCGCTCGGGAAGGTCCGGGGGGCGACGACGATCGTCGCGATTGTTGCAGCGTTCGCGGTAGAGCGAACGGGCATCGTCTACACGAGCGACGTCGACGATTTTCGCGCGCTTGGTGCATTCTTTCCGGCCCTCCGGGTTTTCGGGATCTGAAGATATCGTCGGGTTCTCGCCGGGTCGTTCGAGCTTGGGCACTTGCTGCTGACGCACGTGCGCGCGTTGGGCGAGTTCCTTCTGCGAGAGCCCGTGTCGCACACGCTCCCCGCGCTGAGTGGCGCTTGCAAGCGGGAACGGGCTCTCGCTCCAGATTACGGCCCCCGGGTTCCAATCGGTAACCGTGAGCGCGACGGTGACGCTAACGCAAGATCCTCACTGCGGTTGCACGGGGGCGACACTGGAGCCATCGGACGTGACTCTCTATCCTTCTCGACCATAGGCGGGTATGAAACGGCTCGTCTTCTGACCCAATCAGGTCACGCGAACGAGGCCGCTTCGGGGCGATCCTCGGTCAATTGGCCCCAAACGCCCCGTTTCGGTCGAGGATTTACCCACCGTGGCGCCTCAAATCCGGCCTAGCAGATTGTGCGCATGGAGTTGACTCCATATGGCGAACGCACCATATTGAGCCAGGTGGCAACGGTCGTTCACGGCGACTTCGAGTGGGACGCGGCGAAGGCCGCATCGAACCTGACCAAACACGACGTCTCGTTCGAGGAGGCAGCAACTGTCTTTGCCGACCCGAACGTCCTTTTGCTCGACGACGGTGCCGAGCGACTTGTCGCGCTCGGGCTCTCGGCGAGGGTCCGAGTTCTTTACGTCGTGCACGTGGAGCGAGGCGATCGAGACCGCATTATCAGCGCTCGCCGAGCGACGCCAGCCGAAGAGGCTTTCTACAACACACAGGGGTGACACATGCGTGCGACCAAACGATCCAATCTGGAAGAATCGCCCGAGCTCGACGTTACTCGGGCGAAGATAGTCCGACGCGGGCCAAAGAACCCGCTGGGACCTCGCCTTGACCTTATGTCTATGCGCGAAGCCATCGGTAAGACGCAGGAAGAGATCGCTCGCGCGGCCGAAATGGATCAGGGGGACGTCAGCCGTCTCGAGCAACGCGACGACGTCAAGGTTTCGACCCTGCGCCGCTACGTGCGCGCTTTGGGAGCAAAGCTCGAGCTCGTCGTCGTTCTCAAGACGGGGCACAAGATGCGACTGGATATTTGAGAATCATGCGAGGTGGTGGTCTGAAGGTGCCGGATCTCCTTCGGCGTCTCCGTCGTCGCTCCGTGCGCGGAGTCGCGCATCGATTGATCAGCTATGCGCGGCGTTTTCAACCTGTCGAGTTCTATCTACGATCTTCACACTCGAACTCCTCGCGCCGGGGGAAGGCTCCTCCAGCTCGGCTTCGAGGACTTGCTTCGCCATGACGGCCATATCCCGCGATGGGCGGTAGAGTTCGTCGCGTATCTCTACGGAATCCGAATACCGCTCCAGTCCGAGATGATCGCGATCGACGAGCAGGACGGAGCGCCCGTTCTTCATCAGCTGGCGTCCCAACAAGTAGATGAACTGCGAGTTGGTCACCAGGTAGCGCTTCCACAGCCGGCGGGGCTCCTGCGCGAGGCGGAATGCCCACTCCATGCTGACGCGTTGTAACAGCTTGGGTGCACGTGCCAACCGCCCCGCCAGAACGTCGAAGCTGCCCCCCACGCCGATGGCCATACTCACTGCCAGGCGCTCCCACTGCTCATCGATAAAATGCTCTTGTCGGGTGCCCATACCTACAAACAGGATGTCCACACCAGCCTTGCGGATCGCATCGGCACGCGCTGGCGCATCGTCGGGCGTGAAGAAGCCATCGCCGAAGTAGGTGATCCGCAAACGCGAGTAGAGTTGCGACAGGCGCTCGACCACCGACTCCACGACGGATCGTTCCGAACCGAGGAGTCCGACGCGGAAGCCCTCGTGCTGAGCCCGCTGCGACAGCGCGTCGACGAGATCCATGCCCGTCACCCGGGCCGGCAACCTCGCGCCGAAGGCCG
>DASWDH010000330.1:0-5565 GCA_036395495.1 Polyangiaceae bacterium | reverse complement strand
GCATGATCGACCGCGGCCTTTCCACCAATCCGAACGACCTCGACCTTCTCTCGATGAAAGCGGCGGTGCGGTTTCTCTCCGACGATCGCGCGGGATTCGAAAAAACGAAGCAGACCGTCTTCGCGAAGAATGCGGAGTACTCGCGCTTTTACCAGATCGTCGGCGAGTTCGCGGATTGGGAGCACCGCTACGACGAGATCGTCGCGATGATGCGCGAGGCCACCAAGATCGACCCCGCCGACGCAAAAGCGTGGGCCGATCTCGGCCTCAATCTCATTCGAGCCGGCGATGAGCCGGCGGGGCTGACCGCGCTACAGCGCGCTTGGGACAAGGACCACTTCAACGTGCGCGTTTTCAACACGCTGAACCTTTACGAAAAGGAGATCGCCACCTCCTACGAGACGGTGGAGGGAACCCCTTTTCGCATTCGTTATCACAAAGAAGAGAAGCCCATTTTGATGCGTTATGTGCCGGCGATGCTCAACGAAGCGTGGGCTTCGATGATCAAACGCTACGGTTTTACGCCGAGCAAGCCGATCTTCATCGAGCTTTACGCATCCAAGCAGAACTTCAGCGTCCGAACGAGCGGGCTGCCCAACGTCGGCATTCAAGGCGTGTGCTTCGGCAAAACACTTGCCGCCATGAGCCCGCGCGCCGAGCCATTCAACTGGGGCAACGTGCTGTGGCACGAGCTGGCTCACGTCTTCGCCATCCAGCTTTCGAAAAGCCGCGTTCCTCGCTGGTTCACCGAGGGGCTCAGCGAATACGAAACGATCGTGCGCAGGCCGGAGTGGCAGCGCGAGGAAGATCCTTCGCTCTATGCCGCTCTCGAGGGGGGCAGGATCCCGCCGCTCGACAAATTCAACCAGGCGTTCACCCACGCCGACGACGCGCGCGACGTCATGACCGCCTACTACGCCGCCAGCCAAATCCAAGTCTATGTCGCAACCGCTTTCGGGATGAACAAGATCACCGAGATGCTCCGCCTGTGGGGCGAGGGCAAGCCCACGGAGGAAGTGATCCAGCGGGCACTCGGAATTGCGCCCGCGGAGCTCGATCGCCGGGTTCGCGCCTGGCTCCGTTCGAAGCTCGTGCGCTATGGTTCGCAATTCGTTCCCGACACCCATGCGCCGACCTTGGAGGTCGCCAAAGCGCGCGTCGAGCAAGATCCGAAAGATCCACGCAAGCAAGTGGAGCTCGCCCTCGCGCTGGCCGAGCGGCACAAGTTCGACGAAGCGGAACAAGCCGTAGCGAGCGCACTGGCCGAGAACCCCATCGAACCGAACGCGCTTTTTCTACGGGTGCGAATGCTGCGCGCCAAAAAGAACGCCGCCGGTGCGCGGCAGGCGCTTCTGGAAATGATCCGCGCCGGCAGCGACGGATATGCCGTCCGCATGATGCTGGCGGACCTCGCCGCCGAAGCCAAACGTTCGGACGGCGCGCGCTTCGAATTCCTCCTCGCGCACCAGTTCGACCCGACGATGGTCGAGCCTCTCCAAGCCCTCTACGATCTCGATCACCGCGAAAAGCGAGAAGCGCAGGCGCTCGACTGGCTTCGCAAGATCGCGCGGCTCGACCAGCACGATCGCAAAGCCTACCGCCTGCTCCTCGAGGGGCTGATTGCCACCGGGCAATTCGCCGAAGCCAAGACCCTCGGCGAAGCGGCCATCTTCGTGGACGTCGAGAATCAGGTCGTTCACTCGCTCTACGCCACGGCGCTCGCGCGCACCGGCGACCACGCCAAGGCGATTTTCGAGCTCGAGTCGGGGCTCCTCTGCAATCCAAAGCCGCCGGAAGCGGCCACGCTGCACGCCAAGCTCGCCCAGGAGCATCTCGCCCTTCGCAACACGACCAAGGCCAAAGCCGAGCAGAGCGAAGCGCTGCGCCTCGACCCCAACAACGCCGAAGCCAAAGCGCTGAAAATCCCTTAGTGCCACGAAGCGAGTGAGCCGAAAGCCACCCCCCGATGCCCTGTAGTGGAGCGCACGGTGTAGGTGCGTTTCCCTCTCAACTTCGTCCCAACAGAGGCATCGGAAATGTTCAACCTTACCGCCGCCCAAAAGATCGCTTGGACGCTGCTCGGCACCTTGAGTCTCGCAGCTTACGCGTGCGGCGACGACGACGTCATCGTCAGGCCCCCCACGACATCGACAACGACGGCATCAGGCGGCGCGGGCGGTTCGTCCAGCACATCCACGAGCTCCACCACCACATCGGCCAGCGGCGGCCAAGGCGGCACGAGCGGCGAAGGTGGAGCGGGAGGCTCTAACGCGGGTAGCGGCGGTACGGCGGGCGGTGGCGGAAACGGTGGCGGTGCAACCGATGCCGGTCGCGATGCGTCGACGGACGTCGCGATCACCGACGCCAAAATCGGGGACGTCGTGAACGGAACACCGGATGGTGGTGCGTACGCCCGCACAGGATGGACAGCGACGTCAGTGCCGCCTTACGCCACCGGCGCGCTCGCGTACAACCAAGATCTCAAATACCCGAATGCTTTTGATGGGCGCCTCGATACTCGCTGGTCGATTGGAAACACCCACATTGCCGCTACAGGGTACGCCCAAATGGTCGGCGATCAATTCACATTGGACATGAAGGTGGCCCACACTTTCGGCAAGATCGTGTTCTGGGCAGGATCCAGCGATGCGAGAGATTATCCCGGTGCTCTCGATGCGTTCGTATCGAACGATGGCGTCGATTTCAGCACCAAGGTCGGCAGCGGTACCGAGTCACAACCCGGCTGCGATAACGCCACCTGCACGATGCCTTTCACGATCTCGCTCACGCAGAAGGCGACCGCCAGATACGTCAGGCTGGTCTTGACTCAGCGGTGCAAGCTCTGCACTCAGACGAATGGCGTTAGCGGCTTATGGTGGGGTATTGGCGAGCTGTACGTCTATCCCTGAAAGGGAAACCGCATCACATCGATTTTCACCCGGCTCGCTAGGCGCCGTGCTATCTCGAGCGCGAACGGAGGTAAACGGCATGGCTCACCCCGTAACGTGGTTTCAGATTTCGGGACGAGACGGCTCGCGGCTCCAAAGTTTCTACAAGGACGTCTTCGGCTGGCGCATCAAGCCCTCAGCGGATGGCACGATGGGCATGGTGTCTCCGGATAAGCCGGGCGGCATCGCTGGCGGCGTTGGAGCATCGCAAAACGGCAACCCGAGCGTCGCGATCTACGTGAACGTCAAAGATCTCAACGCGCACCTCCAGAAGATCGAAGGCGCGGGCGGACGCATGACGATGCCTCCCATGGACCTACCGGCGGGCATGGGTGCGATCGCCGGGTTCAGCGACCCTGAAGGCAATTGGATCGGCATCTGGCAGCCCCCGACCCCCAAGAAGGCCGTCAAACGGGCTGCGGCGCGAAAATCGGCGAAAAAACCGGCCGTCAAAGCGAAGCGAAAGGCAGGCAAGCGGCGATAGCGCTCGCTTCGCCGATTTCCGCACGTAGACTATGCGGCTAACATTACTGCGTCAGATCTTGGCGATGACAGATCACGATCAGCAATTGCCGCGTTTCCCCACGCAAATTTACGGCGAGGCCGGTAGGACCCATCAGACCGGAATGGCCGCGAGGCCTCGCCTCTTCGGCTTCGCCGACAGCCAGTTCCGCCTGTCCGGTCAGTACTTGAGTGGGCCTATGGCTACTCCGATGAAACGATCTGGCAGCGACGATCTGACGCAGTAATGCTAATCGGTCATGGGTGTTGGTCCGCAGGTGAGCCCAGTCAAGCCCGGCGACACGCTGGCGGGACGCTATCGCGTGGAGCGCGTGATCGGCATGGGCGGCATGGGGGTGGTGGTCGCCGCTCGGCATCTCGAGCTCCACCACCTCGTCGCCATCAAGTTTCTGCTCCCTGACGTGCTGGAGAACCAAGACGCCGTGGGGCGGTTCACGCGCGAGGCGCGCGCCGCGGTGAGGATTCAAAATGACCACGTGGCGCGGGTGACCGACGTGGGCACGCTCGACAACGGCGCGCCGTACATGGTCATGGAGTACCTCGACGGCGCGGACCTCGAGCAGTTCGCCCGCACGCGCGGGCCGCTCTCGATCGAAGATGCCGTCGATTTCGTCTTGCAAGCATGCGAAGCGATCGCCGAAGCGCACGGGCTCGGAATCGTGCACCGCGATCTCAAGCCGGGGAATCTGTTTTTGGTTCGGCGGCCCGATGGAAGCCGCATCGTGAAAGTTCTCGACTTCGGGATTTCGAAAGTGACAGGTGGCCTCGGTGGACACGCGGTCGCGACGACGACGGCGATGCTCGGTTCGCCGCCGTACATGTCGCCCGAACAGCTCAGCACGCCCCGCGACGTCGACTCGCGAACGGACATTTGGTCGCTGGGCATCATCTTGTACCGCCTCTTGACTGGCCATCTTCCCTTCGAGGCCGAAACTATCCTCGAGCTCTGCGTCGTGATCATGCACGGGGATCTACGGCCGCTCCGCGAAGTGCGGCCCGACCTTCCGCGCGAATTCGAAGCCGTCGTTCGCCGCTGCCTGGAGAAGAACCGATCGCGACGCTTCCCATCGGTGGCCGAGCTCGCCAGGGCGCTCATCGAGTTTGCGCCGCAGCGATCGCGGGTCTCCTTCGACCGTATCCTCCACCTCCAGTACTCGCAGGGGGCGGCCGGCGATACGGTACCGTCGCAACCCGTAGCACGCTCCGGCTCGTCCGACATTCCGCCTCCCGCGCCGATCGTCGAAACGAATGCGAGCTGGGGTCACACCGCGCGCGGCGCGAAACGGTCGACGCGCCGCGGCGTGCTCTTGATTGCGACGACGATCCTGGTCGTCGGCGCGGGGCTCGTCATCGGCACGCGGCTGGATCGGTTTCGTCCGAAGACGCCGGAATTGGCTGGCCCAACGTCAGCGGGTGATACGCCACCCGCCATCACGCCAACGCGCGAAATCCCCATGCTCGAGCGGAGCGCGGCGGTGATTCCCGCCCCACCGTTGCCCTCACGGCCCGAGCCGCCATCGAGCGCTTCCGCCTCGAGCGCGGCCCCACCCCCTCGCCGACCCACGAGGGTGACGCGACCGTCCGCGCCGCCGACGGGGAAGGCGCCCGGTCCCAGCAACGGCTGGGAAGAGGAAAGAAAATAGCAACTGCTCGGGGAAACTCGACGATAGGAAGAAAACAAGGGAGATCGCATGCGACATTCGACGCTCCGCGCTCTGATCGTTTCCTGCGCGTGGATGGCCATTCCTGCGGGCGTAAGTGCCCAGGCGCCCGGTAGTGATCCGATCGCCGCCGAAAAGCTCTTCTCCGAAGCTCGCAAGCTCCTCGACGCCGGCAAGTATGCCGAGGCATGTCAAAAGCTCGCCGACAGCCAAAAGCTCGATCCCGCCGTCGGCACGCTGTTGAACTTGGCGCAGTGCTACGAAAAATTGGGCCGAACGGCCTCGGCGTGGAGCACGTACCGCGAGGCTGCTGCGGCAGCACGAACAGCGGGGCAGGCTGACCGTGAGAAGAAAGCCAATCGCGCCGCCCAAACGCTGGAGTCGGATCTTCCGAAGCTGACGGTCACGGTGCCCGAAGCAGCGGTCGCCAAAGG
>DASWDH010000329.1:0-11751 GCA_036395495.1 Polyangiaceae bacterium | reverse complement strand
GAGGCGAGATCGCGGAAAATGAGCCAGGCCTCTGCGTCGAACGTTGGTGGGTGATTTTTTTATATGAAGGCGAGCTTTTAGGGTGGGTTTGGCCCATCGGAGTGGACGCGGAGAACGAGAGCCACCCATTCGTCTTGCTTGGGAGCCTCGATGAGCTCCAGCGACGAGAACGCTTCGCGTGGGGCGTCGGCTTGATCGCCGAGGATGCCTGAGAGAATGAGGATGGCGCCGGGACGAAGGCGCGCCTCGAGGTCGGCTGCCATGCCCACGAGGATGCGGGCCTCGATGTTCGCGGTGACGAAGTCGAAGGTCTCGGTGATCGCCGAAACAGGGCAGGTGTCGGCTTCGATGCGCGACTCGAGGGCGTTGCGCCGTGCGTTTTCGAGGGTGACCGCCACGGCATCGGAATCCGTGTCGATCGCGCGTGCGCGGGCTGCACCGAGGGCGAGAGCCACGAGCGCGAGGATGCCGCTGCCCGTTCCGACATCGAGGATCACGGCCTTCTGGAGCTCGTCCCGGTGCGCTTCCAGGGCGCGCGCGACGAGGGCCGTCGTCGCGTGTAGGCCGGTGCCGAACGCGCGCCCCGGTTCGAGCTCGAGCACGATTTCCGATGGTCCGCGCGGTTCGTAGGCTTCCCACGGCGGACGAATGGTGATGCGATCGGTCAAGCGGAACGGCAAGAAGTGCTTCTTCCATTCGTCCCGCCAACTGTCGCCGACGATTTCGGAGAGCCTCGGATGCCAAGAGGGATCGAGCTCGGCCATGGCTGCTTTGGCGAGATCCGGGTCGGCGAAGCTGATGACCAGCGTGGCCATCCCGGCGGCGGGTCCGGTCAGCAGCGTGCTTTCGTCGCGTTGCTCTACGCCTTCGGCGCCGAGCTCGAATGCGATCGCCACCGCTTCGTCGGCGTCGTCGATGGGAACATCGACGATTACCAAGGGGTAGCGAGTCGCTGGCGCGTTCACGCGATGCCTGCCGTCGTAGGGTCGAGGCGCTCGAAGAGCCGACCGAGGTAGAGGATGGCAGCCCCTGCTTCGGCGCAGAGGATCGCCGCGGCGAGCAGCGCCGCTACGATCCAAGACAGCGCTCCGGTGACCCCACCCAAGAGGGCGAAAGCCAGGCCAGCCAGTGCCGCGGCAGGAGCAACCAGGATCGTGGCCGCGATCATGGATCCGACCATGAAAACGAGTCGTTGACCAAAGGCCTCGATGCCCGTCGCGCGGTCCGGCCCGAAGGAGACCCAGGCCGGAAAGAGCATGGCCGCCGCGTTCTGGATGAGGATCAGCACCAGCTGAACCGGTGCGGTCAGGATGAGCACCGCCAAAAAAATGGAGAAATTCGGGGCGAATAGCTGGACGCGCGAAGGAAGCGCCAGCGCGACGTAGCCACCGATCAAGCAAGTCAGGGTAAGCGACGAGAGGACGGCCAGCGATCCCAGAACCTCGCCAGCGACGATTTCGGCACCCCGCAGCGGATAGACCTTGAGCACATCGAGCATCACGAGGTCCTCGCGAAGGTCGAGCCTGACCACGAGCGGTCCGAGCACCGTGAGCAATCCGGTGGCGAAAAAGAGGCAAGCTGCCACCAGCGCCGCGATGCTCTCTCGTTTGCCCTTCAAGCCGAAGCTCATCCCGAAGCTGATGACGACGATCGCGAGAAAAACGATCGTGCGGATGGTGACCCGCGATCCGCGCACGAAGCCGGTCAGGTTTTTCCAAGCGATGGCGGCGAGCGGAGATCCCGCGGGAGAGAGGCGCGCGATGGTGCGACGCGAGCCGGCGGTGCCGGCCATCACCTGCCCGCCGGGGCCTCTCGCGCGAGCACGGGCGCGCCGGCTGGCAGCTTCCGCGGCTATCTCTTCGAAGGCTACGGCCGAAGAGAGCACCCATGCGTAGTGCAAGCCGGCAATCGCCAGCGCCCCCGGCAGCTGCCTGAGGAAAGCGCCGAATGTCGGCGCAACGGCGGGTCCGACCAGCGTTCGCGGGAGGAAGAGCACGGCCCGGAGCGTGCTCGAGCTCGTGAGCTCGTCGAGCGCGGCTCGACGAACCTCCGCGCCCGCAGCGAAGGCGTCGATCATGCGGCCGAACGAGGTCCACCCAGCCCGCGCAACGAAGGCGACGACGATCGCCGCCACCCCCACGAAAACGAAACGGCGCCGCAGGCCGGTGAGGCCGTGCTCGGCGAGATTGACGCGTGCAAACGCCATGGCCGTGAAATGAAGGTGGAGCGTGGTGTACACGATCCACGCTCCGACGGCGCGGGGGACGACCGCGCCCACGGTGGCAACACCGGATCCGAGTAGCGCCGAAATGGCGGCCGTGAAAACGAGAGCTGGCTGCACGACCAGCAACTTGTAGTTGACGAGTTGGCGTCGCGTGAGCGGCGCCGGAAAGAGCAGATCGACTTCCGCTTCGCTGTAGCGGAGCGGCGCATCGGAGCGACCGAATGCAAGATTGAAGAGCACGACCATCAGGATCCCGATGCCGGCGACCTCCCCGAAAAAGGGCTCCATGATGCCCCCGCGTGGGTCGGGCGCGTGCTGCCACTTCTGCCTCGCGAAAATCGAATAGAAATAGAGCAGTCCGAAAACCGCACCGATGAGGTAGCGCGGTTCCTTCAGCCGCCGGAGCCGCCGCCGCGTCGCGTTGACGAGCGAGCGGCTGATCAAAAAGCCGACGGCGCGAATCAGGAGCTGTCTCCGGTGAGGGCCAGGAAGACTTCTTCCAGGCTGCGGCCGGCTAGCTCCGGCCGACTATAGAGGATTTCCTGGATCGTGCCCCAAGCCACTTTCCTGCCCCTTTGAACCACGAGGACGCGGCTGCAAATCTCCTCGACCAGGTGGAGCAGATGAGACGAGAGAATCACGCTCGCGCCTGCGCGTGCTCGCGCGACGATCGTTCGTTTCATCTTTCGGATGCCCGCCGGATCGAGGCCGGTCAGCGGCTCGTCGAAGAGAAGCGCGCGAGGCTCGTGCAAGAGCCCGCAGGCGATGGCGAGCTTCTGCTTCATCCCGCGGGAAAGCTCGCCCGGCAGGGCGCGAGATTTTTCGGCGAGCTCGAGCTCGACGAGGAGCGCAGTCGCCCGTGATCCGACGTCGCCCAGTTGATAAATCCGGGCGGTGAACTGCAGGTGCTCTTCCACCGTCAAATGCTCGAACAGGTGCGGCTCGTCGGGCATGAACGCGAGCAGGCGTTTGGCCTCGACCGGGGCGCGCGAAAGATCGTGACCGCCGATCGTGATCGTGCCGTTCGTCGGCCGCACGATACCGGCGATGCTGCGCAGGGTCGTGGTCTTGCCCGCGCCATTGGGACCGACCAACCCGAGCACTTCACCGGGCCCGACAGTGAACGTCAAATCGGACACCGCGGAGAGCGAATCGTACACTTTGGTGAGATTCTCGACCTGAATCATCGTCAGCGTGGCACGTAATAACGCGCTCGGGAGGGGACCGAGAACAGGACTTCCGACCGGCGTTCGATGGGAGGCATCTTTGCGCCGGGATCGAGAACGACTGCCGTCAAGCGCTGGCCGTAGACGGCGCCGGTGTCGATTCCGGTCGCCCATTCGTGCAGCTGCACCTCGCGTCCGGCGTTGTGCCCGAAGAGGACGTGGGGCGGACCCACGTACCGCGCCCCCCACAGGATGGAACCCCCCTTCTCGATAGGTTCGTTGTTCGGGCCGAGGTAGCGCATCGAGAGCAACGCTTCGAGCGGCTGTGCTTCCAGGGCGACTCCGGGTATCAGGCCGGCGTGGACCAGGACAAGATCATGGCTCGGCAGCTCGATGTAGAGCGCCAGCGATTCGAGCGCTTCCCAGTCGGCGGGTTCGAGCTGAAGGGCGAGCTTCTGATTGGCGCGGCCCAAATGCAGCTCCGGACCGCCTTCGCGTCGTCGAGCGTGCCAGCGGAGGAGAGCGTCGTCATGGTTGCCGCGCACGCCGCGCGCACGGGTGCGTCGAAACAGTGCGAGGACCGCTTCGGGATCCGGACCGCGCGAGAGCATGTCGCCCAAGAAATAGAGCGCGTCACCGTCCTCGAACTGGACGAGCTCCAGGAGCCGCTCGAGCTCGTCGCTGCATCCGTGCACGTCACCCACGACGACCGTTCGGCCCGATTGGGATACTCCGACCTCGGGCACCATGGCAGGCGGCTCAAGTCTGTCCGAGCTTGGCACGCTTGGGAATGACGACAATGCCGTGCTCGCTCACGAAGAAGCGGCGGCGGTCATCGTCCGGATCATAGCCGATGGATGTTCCCTGAGGGATGTCGACGTCTTTGTCGATGATGCAGCGGCGGATGCGGGCGTAGCGACCGATGTTGACGTTTTCGAACAAGATCGACTCCTCGACCTCGCTGAACGAGTTGATGCGCACGCGTTGCGAGAGAACGCTGCGGTGGATGCGGCCGCCGGAAATGATGCACCCGTCGGATACCAGGCTGTCGGTGGCCACGCCTACGCGCGCCGCCGCTTCGTCGCGGAAAACGAACTTCGCCGGTGGGTCATGGCTGATCCCGGTGCGAAGCGGCCAGCGGCCATTGTAGAGATTGAACATCGGGTGAATCTCGACGAGATCCATCTGCGCCGCCCAATACGCGTCCACGGTTCCGATGTCGCGCCAGTAGCCCCGCTCGCGCTCCCCCTCGCCGGGCACGATGTTGGTCGCAAAGTCGTAGACGAACACGCGGCGGCCGGCGAGCACGCACGCGGGAACCACGTCGCGCCCGAAGTCGTGATTGGAGGCTTCGTTGGCGACGTCCTTGCCGAGCTCCTCCATCAGTGCTCCGGTCTTGAAGACGTAATTGCCCATCGACGCCAGCGACATGTGCGGCTGCCCGGGCATGGCCGGGGGATCCGACGGTTTTTCGTGAAAGGCGATGATGCGTCCTTCGGCGTCGCTCTGGATGACGCCGAAGGCGCGCGCTTCTTCCCGCGGCACCGGGATCGCGGCAACCGTCAGGTCCGCGTCGGTGGCGAGGTGGCTCGCCAGCATCTGACGGATGTCCATTTTGAAGACGTGATCGCCTCCGAAGATGCAAACGTGATCGGGGCTTTCGTCGGTGATGACGTGCTGGGTTTGATACACGGCGTCGGCCGAACCGCGAAACCAGCTTTTTCCCGTGCGCTGCTGAGCAGGAATCGTCTCGATGAAATTATCGAGCATGGAGGACAGACGCCATCCTCGCGCGACGTGCTCTTCGAGCGACGCGCTCTTGTACTGGGTGAGAATCTTGATGCGAAACAGTCCCGAGTTGACGAAGTTCGAGAGGATGATGTCGATCACGCGATACCGACCGCCGAACGGCACCGCTGGCTTCGCTCGGTCGAGCGTGAGCGGCCCCATCCGCTTGCCCTCACCGCCCGCGAGGATCATCGTGAGAACCTTCGAACTCTCGTACGGCGCCCCAAGAATCAGATCCCGAGCCACGGCCAAGAATCTAGTACTAGTGCGGGGACTTGCGTGACTGAAACGTCATCGGGAGCGACCTCGGTCGGGCTCCGCATGGCTCGAGCCCGAAAAGACCGCACAAGAGGGCGGCTGCCGAAATGGTGGCCGATCGTCCGGTGGCGGCCGGCCGCGTCAGGGCGGTCACCGGCAGAAAATGCGGCAAATCGAGCGGATCCTGCCGGTGGGTCTTGCGATGCTGGCGAGGCGCATGTTAGCCCTTTGGGTACCACCTTGCCGGAGCGGGGCCTGGTCGCGCCTGCTCGAGAGCACGGGACGCACCACCCGCTGGAGAAAATCAATGAGGACACGAGTCCGCGCTGCCGCTCCCATGATCGCCTGTGCCGTCCCTCTCGCGCTGGCTGCGGCCTTCGCGGGATGCAGCCAAAACGACGATCCCTATAAACCGTCGCCTGCTTTCAGTGGGCGCCGGGCCAACCTGCCGGCTGTGCCCACCCTGCCCACCAAAGCCATCAAGGCGGGCGACTCCTACACGGTTTACGGGGCGATGCACCACTTGCGCAGCCGGGTGCACAACTCCGAAGTCAACGGCAAGGACCTCAGCATCACTGGCTACATCGTCAAAACGAACCTCGCCGATGCGCCGGCCTGCGCCGTCCACAAGACGGGCAAAGGGGACAAAGAGGACTGCAAGGCCCCGATTCCCGCGTTCTGGATTGCCGACGAAAAAGGCGACGAGAAGAACGCCATCAAGGTGATGGGCTGGGCCTCGAACTTCGCGCAAGTGTACGACGCCGTCGAGAAGTACGGCGGGGCCAAGAAAGAGGTCGAGCCGGTGAAGGACGAGTTCTGGGCGGTCGATTTGCCCAACCCCGTTCCGAACGTCGGCGGCAAGGTGACGGTGACCGGCAACTTCGGCGCGGCGTTCAGCAAGTCGACGAGCGGCGTCGAGACCGATCCCGCTCACGGAATCATGACCTACGCGAAGCTCAACTACATCGAGCCGCCGCCCGAGCCGGGGTCGCTTCCGGGCATGAAGGGTGGCCCGCCCGCGAAGAAGGAAGCCGAGAAGAAGTAGACTTCTCTACTTGCCGCCGCGGGCTTTCTTACGAACCCACGCGGCGAGCAGGTTCACGTCGTCGGGCTCCAGCTTGTCGTCGAAGCGCGGCATGTGCCCCTTGCGTTCGGGGTTCATGGCGTCGGCGCGGTAGGTCGTGTTGGTTCCGGGATTGGCGATGTGGGCGCGCGTCCAGGCGAGGCTGCCCCAGCCGGCGAGCTCCGGCCCCGCGCTGTCGTCGTCGTCAGTCTGGCCTCGGAACAAGTGACAGGCCGTGCACCGCTGCGCGATGAGCTTGGCCCCCTGCGCGTCGTGCTGCGGGTCTTTCGCCTCCGCGGCCTCCCCCGCCAAAAACGCGACGATGAGCTTGCGATCCGCTTCGGGCATGGGCTTGAACGTTTTGGCCTTCTTCGGATCGGCGGGCGGCTTGACGAGCGAGATCATCTCACCCTTGTACGACGTCTGGCCAAACCGCTGGGCAGCGTCGGGGTCTTCGAGCATGGACATGGCCCACTCGGCCGTTCCCCATCCGGTCAAATCCGGCGCCGTCGCCTTTTGCGGGGTGGGACCGAGCTCGCCCAGGCGATGGCAACTCGCGCAGTGCTCTTGGAAAAGAGCGGTGCCGCGCGTCTCCGGATCGCGGCGGAGCATCGCGAGTGGACCATCGGGAGGTATGAGCCCGCATTTCGCCAGCGTCATCGCGGCCTCCGACCTCTTGCCCGCCAGCACGCGTGCTTTCTGGAATGCCTCGTCGCGTCGATCGGCGCGCACCGACATCACGGTGAGCGCGACGATGGCGCCCCCCATGGCGAAGAGAGGCACGAGATAGAGAAAGCGGGAGCGGAGCGCGCGGCTGGAAGCTCGATCGATGAGCGGAAGAAGGGCCAGGTAGGCAACCGCGATGCCCGGAATGAGCACCGAGCCCACGACTTCGAGGCGCCCCTCGAAGTACTTCAACATTTGAAAGAGCGAGAGGAAGTACCACTCCGGGCGCGCCGGGTAGTCGCTCGCGGGATCGGCCGGTGCGTCGAGCGGCGCGCCGTGTTCGCGGAATGCGAGCACCGCCACGACGACGAGCATCAAAAGAACGCCGCCCACGTCTTTGGCGAGCTGCGCCGGATAGAACCGGTCGACTTTGAACATGTTCGCTCGGGCGCCAGGCGTCACACCGTGCTTGCGAAAAAGGAGCAGGTGCAGGACCAAGAGCAGCGCGAGCAGTGCGGGGAAGAGTCCCACGTGCAGCGTATAGAAGCGCGTCAACGTCAGGCTTCCGTATTCGGGTCCGCCCTGAAGCAGCGATTGAACGAATCTGCCGACGAGCGGCACGGTCCCCGCGATGTTGGTGGCGACCCGCGTGGCCCAATAGCCCTTCTGATCCCAGGGCAAGAGGTAGCCCGTCAGCGAGAAGCCGAGGGTGATGCCGAGAAGGCCGAGCCCGAGCCACCAGTTGACTTCGCGCGGGGCTTTGTAGGCGCCGAAGATGGCAACCTGTGCGAGGTGCAGGCCAACCACGACCACCATCGCTTGCGCGCCGAAATGATGGAGCCCTCGTACGAGCCAACCGCCGGACACGCAATAGCTCAGATGTTCGACGCTGGCCCATGCCGTCGTCGCCGACGGCGCGTAGTAGGCCATCATCGCCCAACCGGTGATCGCCTGCAGCGTCATACAGCCGACCAAAACACTGCCCCATATGTAGGCCCAGCGGGCGCCGCCCGGCACCGGCTCGTCGAGCGCGTGCGCCAGGAACGTGCGGTAACTGGTGCGAGTGTCGAGCCAGTCACCCATTCGCGAAAGCCAACTCATCCGATCTCCTCACGATCCGGGACGCCCTGGCGGAATTTCTTGAAGCGAACTTCGATCGAACGCTCGGCACCGTCGCCGATGACGCGCGTCTCCAATGCGTCCATGTCTCGGGGAGAGGGTCCCGACACACGTTTACCGGAAGGGTCGAAAGCGGACGTGTGGCAGGGACAGCCGAACCCCTTGTTCACCTTCTCGATCCCGCAGCCGAGGTGGGGGCAGGTGACGGAGAGAGCGCGCACTTCGTCCCGATCGCGCAGCAACCACACCGCGCCGAGGTTCTCGCGCGCGTATTTGGTCCAAGCGTCGGTGGTGTCCGAAATGACCGGGACGCGCTTGGGTTCGCCGTCCTTGAGGTCCGAAAGACGTGCAATTCTCAACCAGCGCGCTTCGGTACGAGAGCTGTCGAACGCGGGCGCCATGGCCACTCTCAGCGCCGGACCGGCGGCGCCAGCCACGAAGACGGCGGAGCCTCCCAATACAATGGTTCTCAGCGCGCCTCGTCTATCTCCTTTGCCAGGTGGTGCCATGCCAGGGTGTCTCATGTCGATGACCTCGCCGCCTTCCTACAACAAAGAGGTGTGTCGGTGGCCGAATTTCGGGTCATCCTACGGCCACTCTTCAATTTTCGTCCAGCATCACTGTGTCGATCCTCCCTAGCATTACTGGGTCAGATCCTCGCTACCAGATCGTTGCATCGGAGCAGCCATAGTCCCACGAAAGTACTGACCGAACAGGCGGAACTGGCTTTCGGCGAAGCCGCGGAGGCGAGGCCTTGCGGCTCTTCCGTGCTGAGGCACAACTCCGACGGCCTCGCCGTAAGTCATGTGGCCACCCCGCGGAAATTGCGGATCGTGATCTGTCATAGCCAAGATCTGACCCAGTTGGGCTAGCAGATCGTTGCATCGGAGGAGCCATCGTCTACGAACGTAGTGACCGAACAGGCGGACCTGGCTTTCGGCAAAGCCCGATCGCGACGCAATAGTGCTACTTAGGACCACGCCTTCACTTCATCCATGACCGACCACGATCCCTTGACGAAGAGGTGGAGCGCGTGGGGTCGGTTTCTATGGCTGAGCTCGTTGCTTCTGCTGATCGGCGCTGGATGCGCCCGCCTGCCAGCGGGGCGATACGCGATCGACAGCGTGGATATCGAGCGCGTCGACGCCGAGGACGAGCGCAAGGTGCCCGAATCGGACATCGAGGGAAAGATCGCCACGGCGAGCAGCCCCAAGTTCCTCGGTGTGGTTCGTGGCTTCGTATTCGACTACGAGCTTTTCGATCGTTACGTCCTGGAACGCGACCTGGCGCGCATCGAGCGGATCTACCGGGCGCGCGGTTATTACGAGGCCCACGTGCGCGCGGGGCGCGTCGAGCGAACCAAAGACGGCCACGTGAAGGTCACCATCGTGGTGGAGGAAGGTCGCCCGGTCGATGTCGGTGACGTGCGACTCGGCGGAATCACCGCGCTCCCGCTCGACACTTCGGCCGCGGTGCTCGCCGCCGTTCGCAAACATCTTCAGAGTGGCAAGCCTTTCGACGAGGGTGAATACGAGGCGGCACAAGACGACCTCATCCGCGCACTCGGCGATCGCGGCTATGCCTTCGCTCAGGTCAAAGGGGGCGCCGAAGTCGACTTGAACCGCCACGTCGCCGACGTCGTGCTCATGGTCACGCCGGGTGAGACGGCGCGCATCGGGAAGCTGACCGTCACCGGGCTCGGCGATTTACCGGAAAAACCGGTGCGCCGGGCGCTCGATCTGTCGGAAGGGGAGCTCTATTCGACGAGCAAACTCGAATCGGCGCGCCGGGCGATTCTGGCCCTCGGCGTCTTCTCCGACGTGGAGGTGACGCCGGTTCTGACGGGGTCGACGTCGAGGACCGTGCCGGTCAACGTGCGCCTCGTTCCCAGCGAGCTTCACGCCGTGAAGGCAGGCGGCGGCATCGAGCTCGATGTGATCCGCACCGATTTGCATCTCTTGGGCGGATGGGAAGATCACAACTTCTTGGGAGGGCTGCGGCGTCTCACGATCGATACGCGACCGGGTGTCGTGCTCTTTCCAACCCGGCTACCCACGTTGCGAAAACCAACCAAACCTCTCCTCGAGAATCGGGCCCGGGCCGAGCTGCGCCAGCCAGGTTTCATCGAAGCGCGAACCGGCGGCATCCTGCGGGGTGAGTTCAACATCTATCCAGTCCCTCTCCTCTGGGGCGACGAAGAGCAGCCATCGGACATCATTCTGGGTTACCGCGATCTCAGCTCGGGCGTGGGGCTCGATCGCACCTTCGGGCCCTTCTACGCCAGCCTGTTTTACAACTTCCAGACGAGTTTTCCCTTCTCGTACGCCGCATCTTTGCCGAAAGAATTCAAGAAAGTCGTGATCTCGTACGTCGATCTCCAGACCAATTTGGACCTCCGCGATGACGCCATCCGCCCACACGTGGGCCTCTTCGTCGGCAACAACCTCCAATTCGCGGGGCTGCCGGTCACCTCGAATTTTCGGGGCACCAATGCCGACACCCTGTTTCCCAGGGACCTGCGGGTACAGCCGGAAGTGCGCGGTTACATTCCGCTGGCCAAGAAATGGACGCTGGCGCTACGGGCTACCACGGGATTTCTGTTTCCGCTGGATTACGGCGAGTCGCTCCAGAGCGACGTGCCGAGCCCAGACGACATCCAGCTGGTTTTCTTTCGCGGCTTGTTCTCGGGAGGCCCCAATTCCAACCGAGGCTATGCTTACCGAGGTGTGGGACCGAAACAAGTCGTACCTATTTTCGTGCCCGGCGTGATTCAGCTGGTGCCCGCATGCATCAACAACGTCGACAGCCTGGACTGCAAGACGGCCATCGAAACTTTCTGCAAGAACAATCCGGACCATATCGCCTGCAAGTTCCCCTCGGGAGGCTTGTCGCTCTGGGAAGCGTCCGTCGAGCTGCGCTTTCCCATCATCGGCGAGCTCGAGGGGGCTCTCTTCTGCGACGCGAGCGACGTTTCGCGCTTCCGTTACGACATCCGGCTCCTGTATCCGCACTTCTCGTGCGGCGCGGGCCTGCACTATCAGACGCCGGTCGGTCCCATCCGGCTCGACACCGGGTTTCAGATCCCGGGGTTGCAAGTGCTCGACCGGAACCCCGATCCTGCCGACCAGCCCAGCGATCAGGGTTGGGCGATAGCCATCGGCATCGGTGAGGCATTCTGATGGCACGCGCTCGACGAAGGCTGCTGCAGCGAACGCTGGCGGGGGCTGGCGCCTCGCTCGTCTTCGTTGCGGCGCTCTCGGGCGGCGTGCTGCTTCACGTCGGCACTCCCCCCGCGCGGCGGATCGCAGCTTGGGGGCTCAGCGATCTGCTGACCCGCACGTTCCAGGGGCGCATCGTGATCGAGCATATCGACTATGTCGATTTCGGCGGCTTCGAGGGGGCTTCGGCCACCGTCTACGATCCCGAAGGGGAGCGGGTGCTCGACGTGACCGGTCTCAAGGGACGCT
>DASWDH010000328.1:0-20302 GCA_036395495.1 Polyangiaceae bacterium | reverse complement strand
GGACGAAATCATGATGGCGCCGAGTGCGCGGAACGACAGACCCATAGACCATCATGGTAACGCGCCGTGCGTCGCTTTGCGGCTCATCCGCTGTCGATTCTTGCTGATTCTTGCTCGATCATGTGCGCGGAAACCCACTTGGCAGTACTTTTCCAATGTAGACACGAGAAATGCGCGTTGCTCCCGTCGCAACAGTGGTCGCATGACTGACCAACGTCCGATGCGGCGAAGTCCGAGCCACGTCGGCGTCGCGATCACTCATAGTCGACGACACGCACGTTGCGGCGTGTCTTTTCCGCTTCCGTTGCGGCGCGCAAACGCTCATAGAGCGTGACCACGTCGGCTTTGATGCCTTCGATCCTGACCACAGGCGTCGTCTTGTCGTAGGTCTGCAGCACGAGGCTCCCGGTTCCCATCAAGCGCTGCCCGAGCGAACGCTCGGCCGTATAGTCGGAGATTCGATAGAGATCCACTTGCTCGAGGCGCTGTGACAAAAGCCCGCTCTGGATGACGATTCGTCGACTGGTGATGCGATAGCGCTTGCCGATGGACTGCCACCAAAGCGGCAGCAGCCAAATGCCGAGCGTGAAGATCGCGAGCAGCAGCAGACCGAAGCTCGGCACGAGCGCTCGGGTGCCTTCGAACAGGACTTCTTCACCGGGTTCGATCAACGCGGCGCTCGGGTCGCCGGGGGCACGCTGCATGACTCACCGCTATCACCGACCTCGGCGCTGCGAAATAGGTAAGTCGGCGCCGCTGGATCTCACGGACTTGCGAGATGTGGATGAAATGTCACCGCATACACGAGAGCCGAACGACCCTCTAGGAATTGCCAGAGCCAGGGCGATACCACCTCGACCGATTCGATGCTTTCCTGGAGTTCGTCTCGCAAGACGCCGAGCACCACGGCCAGGCTCGTACCGCTGAACAGGCGACCGCGCCGGTCGAGCTCCTGGATGAGATGGAGGCCGCCTTTCTCGGAGAGCAGATCTTGCGGCGAGATGTCTTCGCCCGATGCCGCATCGGTCACGAACACGCAGGATCCGCCGGGCTTCGTGAGGGCGACCAGCGTGCGTAGGTGCGCCTCGAGCGCCGCGAGAAGGACGCTGCGGAGTACGGCACCATTGCCGAGCGCCTTGAAGCACGTCCACGAAATCTGAGTAAAAAGGCAGTCCGAAACGACGACGTCGAACGGGCCCGGCAGTGCTCGGCCGATGTCGTCGGGTACGCTTCGCGACAGGGATTCGAGCTCCGCGATGCTCGGCGGTAAACCCCTCCACGCTGGCAACAACGCCAAGATCCCGCTCAGGTCGATCGGCGCGTGAAGCGCGATTCTGTCGCGCGCCGCGGGTGCTTGCCTCTCGACCGCAAGATCGAGGGCGATCGGATCGAGATCGACGAGGTGGACTTCCGCAAACCGCGCAGCGAGACTCTGAAGATCGTGACTGTTGGCGTTGCCCGCGCCCAAAATGCACAACCGATCGCCGGGGGCGCGGGCCTGCAGAAGCTCGTCCACCCGCTGCCGATGTTCGGCGTACAGATTCCAGTGGCCCGCGGTCTCGAGGTTGTTCCGCGTTTGGATGTCGACCAGCGTGGGATCGCCGGGGCAGAGCAGCGTTCGAACCGATGTGTTCAATGCTCGGCGAAGCTCCCATGTCTCCAGCAGGCCGTCAAATGCGGGGCTGCGGGGCGGCGGCACGCCCGCTGGACAATGCTCTTCATCGCCGCGATAGTAACGGTGTCGGCAAGCTGCCGTCGAGGTTCCGGGGCCTCGGGATTATCGGGAGCAGAGAGCGCCACGCCGCCGGCGCCCGCCCTCTCGCGCACAGTCGTCGACCGGGAGACGCACGACATGCTCGACGTTCAGAAGCAGAGAGAACACGCGGTCATGCTGATGATGCGTTTTGCCGATCGCACCGGACTCACGTCCGAGCGAACGAACCGCAGATACCTGTGGACCGATGCGTTCGCCGTTTGCAATTTCGTGGGGCTCGCGCGCGACACCGGTCAGCCACGTTACGCCGAGCTCGCTCTGCTGTTGGTGGATCGGGTGCATCACACGCTGGGGAAGCATCGGCCCAGTGACTCGCGTTCGGGGTGGATCAGTGGCCTCAACCCTGCGCAGGCCGAGGCGCACCCGACGCGCGGCGGCCTTCGCATCGGCAAGGAACTCCCCGAGCGCGCGCCCCAGGAGCCCTTCGACGCGGAGCGCGAGTGGGATCGCGACGGCCAATATTTCCACTACTTGACCAAGTGGATGCACGCTCTCAATCAGGTGGCGCGATCGACGGGAAAGCCTCTCTTCAACGGATGGGCACGGGAGCTTGCCGCAACCGCGCACCGCGGTTTTGTCTACTCGGCCGGAGGAAGAGGCCAGCGCCGCATGTATTGGAAAATGAGCATCGACTTATCGCGTCCACTCGTTCGCTCGATGGGCCAACACGACGCACTGGACGGTTACGTCACCTACGCCGACCTGAAGGCGACCGCTTCGAAGCTCGGCGGCAGCAAGCTGGATCCGCCGCTCGATGCCGAGATGGCCGACTTCGCGTCGATGATGGGTGACACGAGTCTCGCGACCGACGACCCGCTGGGCATCGGAGGTCTCTTGGTCGACGCTCACCGCGTCGATCAGCTGCTCGCGGAGCAACGATTCCCCCAGCCGAAGCTGCGCGACGCTCTACTCGCCGCCGCTCTCTCCGGTCTCGACCAGTACGCGCGGGCGGGTGAGTCTCGGCGTCCAGCCGAGCAGCGGCTCGCGTTTCGTGAGCTCGGTCTTGCCATCGGCATTCGTGCGGTGGCCTCGATGCGACGAACGAAGAGCGATTCGCTGCTCGAGGAGCTCGGCCGTTACGATTCCCTGGCCTCCGACATCATCGCCTTCTGGCTCGATCCGGCCCATCAGCGAGCAGCGACCTGGAACGAGCACCTCGACATCAACGAAGTCATGTTGGCGACCTCGCTCGCGCCGAGCGGCTTTCTGACGCCTGATTTCTAAGCTCCGGCGGACGCGACCGAACTTGGCAGTCCGAGCTCGTAGCGTACGCCGGTGAGTGTCTCGGATTGCTCCCAGAGCCGCCGTGCGATCATCTCATCGTCGGCTTCGCCGTTGTGCGGCTTCACGACTTTGGGATAGCCGCGCTGCTCCATGAATCCACCCGGTCCGACGAATGTGCCTCCGGCGAGGCCGGGGTACGTCGCGGCATAGAGAATCGGCAGCGTGCCCATTTCACACGTCTGAGCAAGGGCGAAGTTGCTCACCTTCATGAGCAGGCGATCGAAGGGGGGAGCTGCGGCTGACTGAAGATTCGTGGCGGCGTAGCCAGGATGGGCACAAAGGCTCCGAATGGACGACCCCGCGCCGCGAAGTCGGCGGTCGAGCTCGAGGGCGAAGAGAAGATTGGCGAGCTTGGACTGCCCGTACGCCTTCCAGCGGTGATAGCGACGCGTGCTTTGCAGATCATCGAAATCGATGTGCCCCATCCGGTGGGCAAAGCTCGAAACCGTCACCACGCGCGCGTCGGTGCGCCCTTGCATCGCGCCGATCAGCAGACCGGTGAGCGCGAAATGGCCGAGGTGATTGGTACCGAATTGAAGCTCGAAGCCGTCAGCGGTCTCGCGACGCGGCGGCGCCATGACGCCGGCATTGTTGATCAAGAGGTCGAGCTTGTGCTTCGTCCGGAACCGGTCGGCAAAAGCCCGCACCGACTTCAGGCTGCTGAGATCGAGCGACTCCACCTGCTCGGCAGGGACGCCGATTTGTCGCGCTGCCGCGGCCCCTTTCTCCACGTCGCGGCAAGCGAGAATGACGTGGGCACCTGCTCGGGCGAGCGCTCGCGCCGTATCGCGCCCGAGGCCGCTGTTCGCGCCAGTGACCACGGCGATGCGGCCGGACTGATTCGGAATCTGGTCCACTGTCCATTGGTCGTTCATGGGGCGCTTAGGATACCCGAACGGCGCCCCATTCTCCCGGGAATGTGAGTCGGGGCTGTTCGGTAGGTTGTGGCGTGGCGCCGTCGAAGCTCGCGAGCTCGACGCCTAATGAACGCTCGAGACCCTACCTGCCGTATCACCGTCGCTCTCCTCGCATCACCATCGAGGGGGCGCACGCCGCGCGAACGACACCCCGGCTTCAAGGTGAAACGTAGGGGTCAGGTGTGACGTCCGGTTGCCCGACTGCCTCCTGATCGGCGATGTGGACCGGGTCCCGCGTGAGGTCCTCGGCGTGCAAAGCCGGTTGGTGACCGCGCGGCGAACCGTGATC
The DNA here is from genome assembly GCA_036395495.1 of Polyangiaceae bacterium. Classification (GTDB taxonomy): domain Bacteria; phylum Myxococcota_A; class Polyangia; order Polyangiales; family Polyangiaceae; genus DASWDH01. The sequence continues at coordinate 16,038 of DASWDH010000328.1, read as the reverse complement.
GGCAGCGTTGCGTTCGCGCTCTGCGGCGGCGCACGAATGGCCGGCGCGATCCAAAACGGGTTCGCCCTTGCCCACGACTCCGGAGAAAAGAATCGGAGCTGCCGACGACGTCGACATCGTTTCGAGCACGTCGTCGGACATTTCGCTCGCGAGAACGGGGTCGCCCGGTAGCTTGAAGTTTCGAACGACGGCAGATCCGGACCAGTTGCTCATCTGAAAATGAGAGAGGTCCTGGCGCACCTCGAGGAGGTAGCCAACGTATGCGCCGATGCCAAGCATCGCCAGCGCCCCGGCCGTGATCGATGGTCGGCGCGAACTTCGTGAGCGCACTTCTTTTTCGATCGGTGCGAGACTGGTAGAACCCACTCCGAGATCGCTTAGGACCGATGACGTTTCGCGCCCCGACCCGAACGGCGCTAGGTGCTCCGCCAGCGAGGAAACCGTCGCGTACCGATGCTCCGGCTCATTTTGGAGGCATCGGGCCACCACTTCCTCCAGATGAGGGTCCACATTCGCGATTCGGGACCGTAGGCGAGGCGCCCGCGCCGTCAGCACCTTCGCACACACCTCCGGTATCGTTTCGCCGTCGAACGGATGCGAACCCGTCAGCAGCTCGAAGAGCAGGATACCCAGCGACCAAATGTCCGTCCGCTGATTGACGGACGCGGCATTCCGCATCTGCTCCGGAGACATGTACCACGGCGAGCCGACACTCACGCTCGGATCCGTGAGGCCTTTCTTGTGTCCGTCGACCAGACGCTTGGAGACACCAAAGTCGAGAACTTTCACGAAGGGGCGGCCGTCGGTCCGTCGCGTAACGAAGAGGTTGGCCGGTTTGATGTCGCGATGAACCAAACCGAGCGCGTGCGCCTCTGCGAGACCTTCGCAGGCCTGAAGGACCAGGTCGACCGCTTGTGACGCCTCGAGAGCGCCTTGCTCTTTCAAAAGCGCATCGAGGCCAATGCCATCGAGGTGCTCCATGACCAGATAGGGTTCGCCCGTCTCGAGCCGCCCTGCATCGTAGACGCGCGCGACGTGTTCACTGCGTAATGCAGCGGCCGTCCGCGCCTCGTTGAGAAAGCGCTGAACGATTTCGGGGTTGTCGGCGAGATCGCAACGGATGAACTTCACTGCGACGGAAACGCCGAGCTCGAGGTGCATGGCTTCGCACACGACACCCATGCCCCCTTCGGCCAGGATCGACCGCACCTCGTAGCGGCCGCCGATTTGCTGACCCTCGACCACTGGAATGCTCGAAGTACGGTTGGGATCGCAAGAACAGGGCGAAAGACTCATACCGAAACCTCTCTTGATCCACGGTGCCACAAGGAGCGTCTAAGCATGTCGAGCTACGCACCGAAGCACTGGCTCAGGCAAGGCATATGCCGACCAAAACCAGGTACTTTCTTCCGGTGGACGTGTCCCAGTTGCACGCTTAGGCCCCCGAACCGTCATCGTGACGAATGCGCGGTGCCGCTGGCGTTCTCGCCCGGCTCGGCAGGTCGCCCCTCGAATGTTTCCTCGAGCGCGGAAAGAACTGCGTTCGGATCGACGGCTCGTGTCATGGCCGCGGCGACGGGGTCTTCGCGATTTCGGACAGTGGGCAGGTCGCGGCGGAGCTCCTCGAGCAGAGCCACGATCTTCGTGATCTTCTGCTCGGCGCGAAGATTCACCTGTAAATCGAGTTCGGCCCTTCTTTCCGCCAACTTGGCCTGACGGTTCTGAGTCGTGAGAACCATCGTGGCGGTGAGAAGTGCCGCGAGCGCCATCGAACCCTGAAGCCAGTAGAACGGCGGCGGATCGAGTGGCCGCGCCGTTCCCCATGCTTGCTCGGCAAGATTGAAGGCAATCCAAGAAGCAACGATGACGATGATCGAATAGAAAGTGATCGGACGACCGACGAATGCCGTGACCCACTCGATGAATCGCTGGTGATGTCCGACGTTTTCTTCGGTTCGAGCGTGCACGGCTGCCATCGTCTCGACGTTCTGGTTCAGGTGCTCCGTCGCCACGATGCTCGGAAAACTGACCGGCTTCTCGTTGCTTCCGATCGGCGCCTCAGACATGCCAGAGTCCGATCGTCCATGGGCGTGGCTGCTCGTGAGCTCTTGGCACGAGGAGGCGCCCAGCTTTCTCTTTTCTCCGGTCACCTATGTTCATGCCATCGATTCGCAAGCATTTGCCATGCCATCATCTGAGTCATTGGTCCGAGCCGCCGGTTTCGCCCCTCGAAGCTCGTCGCCGGATGAGCTCGTGCAACTGTCATGGCGCGAACGAGATCAGATCAGCGCGGCGGCGTCCCGATCGCCACAAACGCGTGACGACTCGGCCCGGTCGAAGTTCATGCGCGCTCCCCCCTTGACACTCGAAAGATCGTACTTATGGCCGAACACGGAGGAACCTAATAGCAACGGACCCCACGCCGATGTGGTGACCTCTCATGCATACAGCCTGGCGAGGTGTTCCGTGGGCACCTCGATTCTCGGGCTTCGCGGGATCCATTCCGGGTGGGGCAACCAGTCCGATACGAGCAATACAGGACAGCGGGGCGGGACCACCGGTGCTCTCCGGTGGTCCTGTCCCGATTCTTCCATGGCGGACGAGGAGGTGTCGATGGGTGGGAATGCAGCGAGTGTGGAGGTCAGCTAGAGCGCTGGCGCGCCGTACCGGACAACGATAGCCCGCCGCGGTCTTTGGTGGAGGGCGGGACTCGAGCGCGCCGAACGCGTGGCTCTGTGCATCTAATGGAAAAGAATCCGAGAGCACCCGAAGATTCATTCGTCGAAGAGCGGCTCGACGTGAGCCACCTTCGGCGTGAGGCACGGACCGGCCTCGAGCTCGCGATAGTGGCGCTCGCTCCGTGGGATCTCGTCGAGCGACTCGCCATGGCTGCCGGGCTGCTGGAGGCTATGGGCGAACTGCCTTCCGATGCTCCCCCGGTGAGGACGCTGGTTCCCAAAGTACTCGTGCGCGCAAGGGGCGCCATCGAAGAGTGGCAGGAATGGCATCGCAAGAACCTCGAGCAGAAGCTTCCGCGGGGATGACGCGCGCAAGGTTTGCATTCGCGCATAATCCGCATAATCAATAAGATGTCGACAGGGCTTGTGTTTGCCGTTCGCGGCCGTAGTTTATTGGCATGAACTCTATTCGAGACGCTTGCTGACAGCGAAGCGCCTCCCAGAGAGGAGGCTCCCCATGACGAATAGGACGAAAAAACTCCTGACCGCGGCATCATTCGCATTGGGCGGCGCGGGTGTCGTCTTCGTCGGGTATCTCAGCGCGAGTCCGCTCGCTTTTACCCACCCGGCTCGTGAGTTGGCGTCATACGCCGCGATGTCGGAACCTTCACGCGTGGTCGATCTCCCCACCGCCGTCGAGACGCAAAACTCGCTCGTCTTGCCGGAAGTGATGATCTCCACGGTGACGTCGAAGCCGCAACGATCGCATGGACGAGTTGCGAAGCTCGAGCCCTGCTCCGAGTGGACCGATGTCGGGGCCATGTACATCACTGCCGGCGGAGCGACAGGTGTTCGCAGCGTCCGGCAACTCTGTAGCGAGACGGTGACGGTTACCGGCAAGCCCCGGTAAACAACGCCACGTGAGCGCGTGACGAAGCCATGCGCCCGCCGGAGACTTCGCTTCGCACCGGCGGGCGCGATCAACACCAAGGTCGCGCACGAATCTACGGGCGAATCAACCGGTCGGGCCAGTAGTCTGCTGGGCGGTATCGGTCTTTCGTCCTTCGGCAGTCCCCTCGACACGCGCCACAATTTTGGGTCCGCTCGGGCGCGGAGGGGTTGGAATGTCGTGCGTACATGGTGGCCTGCCATCCAGTTGGTCGAAATGTCCCCATGCTGTCCTCTGGCCGGAGCAACGTCAGGGAGCATGCCCATGAGCGCGAAGGCTCATGGCGAGAGTTCGGCATCGACCGGCGAACGGGGCGTGTTCCCTCAGCAGGACGATAGCCGACGTCAGCTCGAGGAGCGGGGGCTTCTTCTCGGCATCGACGCGGTCGAAGACTACGCGATCATACTGCTCGATCCCGAGGGGCGCATTCTGACGTGGAACCGCGGGGCACAGCGCATCAAAGGATACGAAGCTCACGAAATCATCGGCCAGCATTTTTCTCGCCTCTATCCACCGGACGATGTGCGTTCCGGTCAATGTGACCAAGAGCTCGAATTCGCGAGCCGCGAGGGGAGATTCGAGGACGAAGGCTGGCGCTTGCGCAAAGATGGAACTCGCTTCTGGGCGAATGTCATCATCACCGCCGTTCGTGACGGGGAGCGGAACTTGCTCGGCTTCGTGAAGGTGACGCGGGATCTCACCGAGCGCGTGAAAGCGGAAGAGAATGCGCGCCGTCTCTCCGCCGAGAAGGCTGCCCATGCCGCTTCCGAAGCCAGTCTGAAGGCGACGACATTTTTGGCCCGAGCAAGCGAGATGCTCGCGTCCACTCTCGATTACGAGAGCACACTGAGGGCGGTGGCTCGCCTCGTGGTGCCTGCGCTGGCGGATAACTGCGTCGTCGACTTCGTCGATGGGGACGGAACCGTACGCAGGGTTGCCGAGGCCGCTGCCACTCCACGCAATGAAGCGCTTCTCCGAGAGCTGCGGCGTTTTCCGCCGGGGCCGACCCGCCGGAGCCCCGCGCTGGAGGTCATCGGGACGGGCAAGACCGTCTATATTCCGAAGTTCGACAGCGCGGCGCTCGACAACATCACGGCGGGAGACGAATACAGCGAGATCGTCCGCCAGATTGCGCCGCGATCGTCGGTGAGCGTTCCTCTTCGGGCCGATGGCAGAACCCTAGGCGCCATCACGTTCGGAATGGCCGAGTCCGGGCGCAGCTACGGCAAAACGGATATCGAATTGGCAGAGGAGCTCGGAAGGCGTGGGGGAGCGGCCATCCAGAACTCGCTCCTTTTTCGGGTGCAGATCAGGGCGACCGAGAGGACGGCACGCCTGCAGCGAACGACGGCGGCATTGGCCGAGGCGCGCACCGCCGAGGAGGCGGGGCGAGCGGTGATCGAGCAAGCAAGAGAAGCGTTCGCCGCGAATACCGCGGCCGTGTACCTGGTCGACAAGGACGGCCGCGATCTGCGAAGGCTGGCCGCCATTGGGCACCTTGGGGAAGGAACCGAACCAGAGTTCCCCCTCTTGCCGCTGAGCATGGACGTTCCCGCCGCTCGTTCGGTGCGGGATCGGCGCGATTACTTCCTGGAATCCCGAGAGCAAGTGCTCGAACGATTCTCCGACGCGCGCTCGGTCGACTCCTCCGGCTCGGTGCAAGCCACCGTCAATCTCGCTTTGGTCGTCAAGGGCAATGCCATCGGAGTGCTGGTACTTTCGTTCGCGGTTGCCCGTCGATTTTCGCAAGAGGACCGGCACTTCGCGGAAGCGATGGCGCAGCAGTGTGCCCAAGCCATCGACCGCGCCCTCCTTCTCGAGCGGGAGCGAAAGAACGCAGAGCGAAGCGCCTTCTTGGCTCGAGCAGGTGAACGCTTTGCTTCGTCGCTCGATCCGGAGAAGGTGCTGCAAGACCTGGTGCAGCTCGTCGTTCCTACATTCGGTGATTGGTGCGCGGTGGAACTGGTGGACGGTGATTCCACGCGATGTTTGGCCGTCGCCCACGTCGACCCGGACAAGGTGAAATTTGCGTGGGAGGTGCGAAGAAAATACCCTCCCGAGCGCCATCAGGACCGAGGCACGTTCCACGTCATCGATACCGGCATGCCCGAGCTTTACGCCGACATCCCCGCTCAGCTCTTGGAGCAGGCGGCCAAGAACGAAGAACATCTGGAGCTGCTGCGCAAACTCGGCATGCGGTCGGCGGCCCTGGTGCCCCTATGGGCAAGCGGCAGAACGCTCGGGGTCATCAGCCTGTACGGGGCGGAATCGGGGCATGCGTACGATCAGGGCGACATCGAATTTCTGATGGAGCTCGCACACCGTGCCGCGCTTGCACTGGAGCGGTCCCGCTTTCTCGAAGCGGAACAGGCGGCAAGAATCGAAGCGGAGAGGGCAGCCGAGCGACTCACCGAGGCCCTTCGCATCCGCGAGGACTTCCTTGCGATTGCCGGGCACGAATTGAAGACACCGCTGTCCGCGTTGCTTTTGCACATTCAAAGCCTCGAGCGCGCCGTGCGAGCCAACATGCCGCTCACCAAGCTCGACGAGCGGCTGGAGAAAGCGTCGCACGCGGGGTTGCGACTGGAGAACCTCATAAATGAGATGCTCGACTTCTCCCGCATCGCCGCGGGAAGACTCCGACTCGAACCAGAGACGTTCGAGCTCGGCGCCCTCGTTCGCGAAACCGTAGAGCGTTTCTCCGAACAGGCAATGAGGGCTCGGGCGCCGATTTCTTTGCAGGCTCCGCCCGACGTCGTCGGAGTATGGGACAGGCTCAGGATCGACCAGGTATTGAGCAATCTCATCGCCAATGCGATCAAGTACGGCAGGGGCAAGCCCATCGACGTATCCCTCGCTGCTGAAGCCGACGAGGTCGTCATTCGGGTGGTCGACCGTGGCATCGGTATCGAGCCGAATCAGCAGAAGAAGATCTTCGACCGGTTCGAGCGGGCGGTGGGCGCGCGCGAGTTCGGGGGATTTGGCCTCGGGCTGTGGATCAGCCGGCAGATCGTCGAGGCCAGTGGCGGTCGAATCGAGGTTGCGAGTACGCTCGGGCAAGGCTCGACCTTCACGGTCCGCCTCCCTATGCAACCGAAGGATCACCATGACTGAGCCGAAAGGGCCGGTACTCGTCGTCGATGACGACGCGGACGTTCGCGAAGCGATCAGGGATACGCTCGAACAGGAGGGATATGTGGCAGCGGAGGCGCGCGATGGTGGCGAAGCGCTTTCCTATCTTCGGTCGAATGCTGCTCCATCCCTCATTCTCTTGGACTGGAACATGGCACCCATGAACGCGCCCCAGTTCATGGAGGAGTTCGCGAACCACCCAGGTTCCGACGATATACCGGTGGTGCTTCTGACCGCGGATGCCCGAGTCGAGCAGAAGGCGCAGGGCAAAGGCTACGTTGGATTCATCAAAAAACCGGTCAAACTCCAGCTGCTCTTCGACATGCTGCAGCGTTACTGCGCGTGATCGAAGCGCCGCCGCTGCTCCCGGAGCTCGCGCAGGCGCCGCTCGAGGAACCTTCGCTCGCTGTCGTTCCCTACGAGCTCGAGCGCGCGTACGTAGCTCGCCTCCGCGTCGGCGAGCGCGCCGACGCGTCGCGAAAAGTCGGCGCGCGCGGCGTGCAGCAAGTGATATTGGTCGAGCTCACCACTTTTCAACAGTGCGTCCACGATGGCCAGCGCGGCGGCGGGGCCGTCGACCATCGCGACGGCCACTGCGCGGTTCAGCGCCACGATCGGGGACGGCTGGATCCGCTCGAGGCGCTCGTACAGCCGCACGATCTCCGCCCAGTCGGTGTCCTCCTTTCGCTTGGCTCGGCCGTGCACCGCGGCGATCGCCGCTTGCAGCGCGAAGGGACCCGGCTCACCGCGCAACGCTTCCTCGACGAGCGGGAGAGCCTCGGCGATCTGGACATGGTTCCAGCGGCTGCGATCCTGTTCGTCGAGGACTACGACATCACCCGATTCGTCGAGCCGCGCATCGCGGCGCGCGTCGTGGAGCAGCATGAGCGCGAGGATCGCCGTCACCTCGCTGGGACGACTGGGTCCGATGAGGGCGCGGACGACACGGGCCAGCCGTATCGCTTCGGCGGACAGATCGCTGCGGAGCAGGGACGCCCCGCGCGTCGCCGCGTAGCCCTCGGTGAATACGAGGTAGATGACGGTGAGCACCGCCTGCAGGCGCTCCGGCATCTCGCTCGTCTCTGGAACGACGTAAGGGATTCCGGCGTCGGCGATCTTTCGCTTGGCCCGGACGAGCCGCTGCGCCATCGTCGTCACCGGCACGACGAACGCACGCGCGATCTCTTCGGTCTCCAGGCCGACGAGCGTGCGAAGGGTGAGCGCGACCTGCGCCTCGAGCGCGAGTGCTGGATGGCAGCAGGTGAAGATGAGGCGAAGACGATCGTCCGGTATCTCCAGCGAGATGGCCGGTTGCGGGGCGACCCGGTCGAGATCGGCGGCGTAGGTGTCGAGCTTGCCTGCGAGCGCTCGCTTGCGGCGGATGCGATCGATCGAGATGTTCCGCGCCGTCTGGATGAGCCAGGCGCGCGGGTGCTCGGGGACTCCGTCGTCGCGCCAGCGGCCGAGGGCGGCCTCGAAGGCCTCCTGGGTCGCCTCCTCGGCGAGATTGAAATCGCCGGTCAAACGGATCACAGTCGCCAGGATGCGGCCCCAGTCGGAGCGGTAAACTGCCGAAATCACTGCGTCGACACCCTCGGCCATGGCCCATCCTAAAAAAAAGCTCCCGGGGTGTCGATCGGCAGCGTCGCCGTTCGATTCAGGTGCGGAGGAACGAACCAATGAAATACATGCTGCTGACCTACTTGGACGAAAAAGCCTGGCTGGCCCTGACCCCCGAGGAGCAGAAGCGGGAAATGGACCAGTGCGCCCCGCACGTCGAAAAGCTTCTGGCGACGAAGAAGCTCCTCGCCGGAGCGCCGCTGCATCCCACCACCACCGCGACAACGATTCGGTATCGCGACGGGAGACGTGTCCTCACCGACGGCCCTTTCGCGGAAACGCGCGAGCAGCTCGGCGGTTACACCATCATCGAGGCGAAGGATCTCGACGAAGCGATCGCGATCGCGAGCGGGTTCGTGGGCACGAGCATCACGGCGACGCTCGAGGTGAGGCCGATCGTGGACCTCGACAACGTTCCGGCAACGCCGGCATAACGCAGGCCACGCCGAGTCATTCGAAAAGGAGAAGGTTCCATGAACCAAGTGTTCGTCCATTTGGGCATCTCTCTCGATGGCTACATTGCGGGCCCGAACCGAGGTCCGAACAACCCGCTGGGGGACCAAGGGCCGACGGTCCACGCGTGGATGTTCAAGCAGCGGGCCTTCCTCCGCGCGCACGGGCTCGGCGAGGGCGGAGAGACCGGGCCCGACAATCGGATCGTGGAAAGCATCGTCAACCGGATCGGCGCGAACATCATGGGCAAGCGCATGTTCGAGGAGGGCGAAGCCAACTGGCCCGAAGACGCTCCATTTCACACGCCCGTATTCGTGTTGACGAAAGAGGTCCGCAGCCCCTGGGAACGCAAAGGCGGCACCACCTTCTACTTCGTGAACGACGGCATCCATCGCGCGCTCGAGAGAGCGCGCGAGGCGGCCGGCGTGAAAGACGTTCGCATCTCGGGCGGGAGGGAAGTCGTCCTCCAGTACCTCAACGCAGGGCTCGTCGACGAGCTCTCGCTCGCCCTCGCGCCCATCTTTCTCGGCGAGGGACTCCGTCTCTTCGAGGGTATCGACAAGCGCAAAATCGCCGTGGAGATCGTCGAGGCCACTCACTCGCCGGCGGTGACCCACCTGCGCTACGCGGTGAAGAAATGACTCCATCGGATTTGAGGTGACGGTGCCCATGTCCATGCCGAGCGTTAGTGCGCCGCTTTCGTGAAGAAAGGAGTAAGATGATCCTGGTCGAAGAGTTGCCATCATGTTCTTTCGCTTGAAGCCGACTCTGAATACGCCGACAGGTATTGGCTCGGCTGTGTTGCTTGGCGCGCTGGCTCTACGTTGCGTGTCGAACGACAGAACGGGCGCCGGAACGCAAGGCGACGGCGGATGTCTCATGGGCTGTGCGTCGGGCACGACAGGTGCGAGCGGTGCGATCGGAGGTTCAGCGGGAGCGCGGGGCGACGGCGGCAGCCCGACGACGGGCACCGGTGGAGCGGGGAGCGGTGGGACCAGCAGCGCGGGTAGCGACGCTGCGACTGAAGGTGGCGGTTCGTCGGGGTTCGTGTTTCCGCTGAAAGCATCGGCCAACGGCCGGTACCTCGTCGATCAGAAGGGAACGCCATTTCGCATCCACGCCGATTCGGCCTGGAGTCTCATCGCCAATCTTACGCCGGCAGAGGTCGACACCTACCTCGCCGATCGAAAATCGCGAGGCTTCAACACGCTCCTGGTGAGCCTGATCGAGCGAAAGTTCGCCGTCCAGGCGCCCCGAAATCGCGCCGGCGATTACCCGTTCGTTGCCCACAACTTCGGGAGCTACGATTTCACGACGCCTTACGAACCCTACTTCACTCATGCTGACTCGGTTATCGACAAGATCGCGGCCTCCGGTATGGTCGTGATGCTCGACGTCATGTACACGGCCAAAGATGACGACGGCAACGAAGGTTGGTGGAAAGAGTTGACGAACGCGACCAATACTCCGGCCAAGTGCTACGCGTACGGGCAGATCCTCGGCAAGCGCTGGAAGAACAGGGCGAACCTCGTATGGATCTTCGGCGGTGACTATACGCCGCCGGCGGGGCTCCGAAGGGGAGACCCGGTTGCTCCAAATCCACAAGGGACTTCGTGACGCGGGCGCGACACAGCTCGCCAGCGCCCACATTTTCTCCTGGCTGTCGAGCGACTGGACCGCTTTCGCGCCGTTCGTGCAAATCAACGGCATTTATGCCTCGGGGCCCGACATTTACCAGGCCGGCACGGGCGCGTACGCGCGCACGCCAGCGACGCCGGTATTCCTGTTCGAGCCAGGCTACGAGGCAGAAGAATGGCACCCTGGCGATCCCGCTTCGATTCGCAGCTACGAATGGTGGGGACAGCTTTCGAGCATCGGCGGCGTATTCTACGGACATCGAGACGTATGGGAGTTTTCCACCGACAGTTGGTCCTCGGGCTACCCGTTCAGCGGCTCGCAGAGATGGCAACTGTCGCTCGACACTCCCGGTTCCAGAGCCATGAAGTACATGGCGGACCTTTTGAGCACGCTACCTTGGTACAATCTGGTTCCCTCGGGGCGCGGAGGTATGAAGACGCTGGTCATAGGCGGCGGAGGCTCATCGGGCGGTAACGACTATGTCACCGCCGCCGCGGCGTCCGATGGCAAAGGGCTCATCGCCTATTTACCGCCGAGCGGCGCGGCCAATCGGTCGATCACTATCGACATGACAGTCATGTCGGCCTCCTCGGCGGCGCGCTGGTGGGATCCGGCGAACGGCACCTCCTCGCCGATCGCGGGCACGATTGCCAACACGGGACCGCACGCCTTCACCGCGCCAGGGAACAATTCCGCCGCCGCGCACGATTGGGTCCTCGTCGTCACCGCACCCTAGCATTACTGCCGCAGTCTTGGCATCGGCAGATCACGATCTGCAGATTTGGCTCCGACCCAACGCAAACTACGGCGAGGCCGGCGGAATCACCCCGATAGACGAAACGAGCCGCGACGCCCTGGCCAGCCTCGCTCCGCAACACCGAGAAATCCGCCTGTTCGGTTAGTTTAAGTAGGCTTATGGCCGCTCCGACGATCGATCGGGTAGCGGAAATCTGCGGCAGTAATGCTAGTCGCGGCTTCACGGTTACGACTACGTTGGAAAGCCCTATGTTCTTGGCGCGACGAAAAGCGTCTGAATGGCGCTGCCGAGGTAGTCCTCTTCGTCGAACAGATCGGCATGCGTGACGCCGATGCCCCCTCCGTCGATCACGCTACGCGCAGTCATGCCGACCCATTCCGTGCGTGGATAACGGTGAATCGTCACCGTGAGCGCAACGGGCACGAACGTGTACCGCGACGGATCGAGCTCGGCGCTGATGCCGTTCGCCGAGTCCACCATGAGAAGCAAGCGGACGAGCGGCGAGACAGGTACGCCCTCCACGAGCGGCACGCGGGGCCGCGCCCAAGCCGTCGCTGGTCCGAGAGTCTCGAATGCCCCGTTGGCAAACCGCCACTCGACTGCCTCGGCGTAGAGGAAACTCGGAAGCACTCGAAGCACGGAGTTCGGCTGCGGATCAGGCAAACGCGGGAGTGTGCGTCCGAGCGGGATCACCGGAACGCGTCCCTCTTGCACCGCGATCCGCCACGCGCTCGCCTGCATCGCAACGCGTCCCGCTAGCCAAAGCCGCGCGCGCGACAGCTCGATGCGTGCGCCGGGGCGAATGACCTCGAGGTCGGCCGAGACTTCGGTCACCGCGAGGGGCCCGAAAAAGTCGAACGCCATTTGTGCCACGCGGGCATCGGGACGAGGCAGCCGCGTCTCCAGCAAATGGCCGAGGAGCGCAGCCGGTGGGCTCCCATGCTGCAGTGCCGGCCCCCAGGGGCCGACCGTTGCGTCGGTGGCGCGAAAGCGCAGTTCGTCGAGGGGAACGTAGAATGCAGAGTTCAAACGATCCGCCTTATCGCGGTGCGCATGGGAAGCGTGCGATGACGACTGAAGAGTACATTCCGTACCTCGAGCGTAAGAACACTCCGGACAATACCCATTCGTCGCCAGAGTGCGCAATGGTGCGAGTTCACAATCGCTAGCCCCTGATAGTTATTCTCTATCCCCCATTGTCGAATGGTACCCAGATCCAGTACTGTCGAGAAGGGGCCCTGATGACGATCGTGATACGAGGTGCGCTTCTGGCCGCGCTCTTTTGCGCGATGGGTTTGGAAGGGTGCGGAGGGAGCTCGCCTCCGGCGGAGTCGCCCGAACAGCCTCCGGCCGAAGAAACCTCCGAGGAGAACTCGGCTGCTTCGACCGAAGAGCCATCGAAGGGCGAAGCGCCAGCTACGGTCAACGAGCGACCCACGGCCGGAACCCCATCGAAATCCGCGGCTCCGGATACCGCCGCCGCCAAGCCTTCGAGCGGCAAGAGCGCGCGATCACCGCGCGAAGTCCTGGAATTGAAGGACGCGGTCTTCTTTCTTTCCAACAAGGACTCCGAGGTGAAAAAAGAGGCGGAGTCGGCCTGCTCGAAGTCGGCCGGGCGAAACGCAAAAAAGAAGGCGGCGTGCATCGAGAAGGAACGCCGGGACATCGCGGGCGAGGGGCTCCGATTCCAGCAAGACAAAAGCGGCAAGCTCTGGTGGTTGGTCGTCCACCGCAAGGGAAACGCGATTGTGACCGTGCACAAGGTGCGCTTCACCTACGGCCCACAAACGGACACCAGCATCGTCATCAAGCCACACGGCAAGGACGTGGGGCCAAAACCTTGGAAGAAACCTCCCGCGGAGGTGAAGTTCGAGGTTCCGACCGAGTACCGGATCGTGCGTCACGATCCCAAGCACGGCAAGCTCGTCTACGAAGCAAAGGGTGGAATCGGCGGCGCCCGTTGAAGGCTGACGTCAATTGAAGAAAGTGCGCAAGAACGCGAGCAGCGACGAGTCCTCGGTCCCTTTGATGACGGTGACCATCGCAGCCGCCAAGTCACCCCGCGCAAGCTCGCGTTCATCATGCGCCACCCAGGCGGTCGGCGACGCCCCCTCTACCGGAAGTGGCGGCTCGTAGAGTGCGACCCTTCGTACCGATGGAATCGAGAGCGCCGCCCCCAAGACAAGGACGGCTCCTGACCTCGAGCCAAACACGTTCGTTGCTCCGGTGTGCGCGACCAGCGCCTCGATATCTTCGCACTCTCTCGCGAGACAGTAACGATTGCCATGCGGACCGCTCAGCCCTCGGCCGCGACGATCCGGAACGTAGACCGTGAACTCAGCAGCCAGCGCTGACGCCAACTTCATCAGGTTCTGCGCAGCCATCATCCCGCCATGCACGAGGATCGCCGCCGGGCCGTGGCCGAGCTGCCGGTAGCCGATGGTCGTACCGTCTCGAGACGTCGCGAAGGCAGTCGTGTGCGAGATCATTCCGCTACCCGCTGGGCCAAGTGTGCCAGCCGGGGCGTGACCGTCATATTCTGATCCGGCGATCTGAGCCAGAGCCGCGCAATACACGGTGATTTCGCGTCAGGCACGCGGCTTGCTCGAAACGTCGGACATGACTCCGCAACGACTCAAGCGACTTATCTACAGCGTCATCTTGCTCTCCGCTGGTCCGGCGAGCGTCACCGCCAACGGTTGCGGTGGCGCCGTCACATCGCAAGATCCGAACGACCCCTCCGGGAGCGGCGGAAATTCGGGCTCGAGCTCCGGTCAGGGAGGCTCCGAGCCGGGCACGACCGGCACCTCGACCGGCTCAGGCGGGTGGGATACGACGACCATCACCACGATAGGCACCGGCGGCAACGCTGGATGGGGTGGCGACGCAGGTGCGGGTGGCACGAGTTGGGGGGGATCGGCCGGCAGCGCCGGATGGGGTGGCTCGGGAGGTACCGACCGCTGCTCCATCTCGCCCCCTGCGCCCTGTTATAGCTTGCCCTACTCAGGCGAGATCCCGAGCGACTGCGTGGCTCTCGACGGGGGATGGCCCGACGGCGGAGCGCTCGATTACACGACCTGCAGCCGGCTTTGCGGTGTGTTTCAGGGGTTCGTGTCTCGTTGCGACGTGCAGCCGAGCAGCAGCAGCACCGACCTGCGGCTCACTTGCCAATCTTTCTGTGGCGTGGGGCGGCGGCCGCCGGGGCTCGAAGAAGCGAATGTGAGCGCCGACCTAGGCGCGTACTTCGAAGCAATGGCACAGCTCGAAGCTGCTTCGGTGGACGCGTTTCGGATCCTGCGCCGCGAGCTCGCGGGCCATCGCCTTCCGCGCAGGCTCGATCGCGCGATGCGAAGAGCGGCGCGCGATGAAGTTCGCCACGCCCGCGCCGCTCGCGCGCTCGGCCGGCGTTTCGGCGGTACCTACGCGCCTCCCGTCGTCAAAGCGCAGCCGCGCCGCACGCTCGAGGCGATCGCTATCGACAACGCTATCGAAGGATGCGTCCGCGAAACGTACGGTGCGCTCGTCGCGACGTTCCAGGCGAAAATGGCCAGAGACGCCCAGGTTCGCGCCGCGATGACGCGCATCGCGCGCGACGAGATCCGCCACGCCGCGCTGAGCTGGCAGCTCGACCATTGGCTGTCTACGCGGCTCGATGCCGAGGGCCGCGAGCAAGTCGCATGCGCGAAGCGAGCAGCCCGCACGGAGCTCGCTGCATCCTTGGGCGCAGCTCAGGCGTCCGACGTATTGGAAGTGGCCGGTCTTCCACCGCCCGAGGTCGCGCGCGAGCTGCTCGACCATCTGTCGCAGGCGCTCGATGGTTAACGAACGACGGCACACGCTGCAGCGCCACATTGCCGATCTCGGGTCAGCGAATCCCGTGAAACACCGCCTCGATATCGTGTCCATCGGGATCGAGCACGAATGCGCCGTAGTAGTTCGGATGGTAATGCGCGCGCACGCCGGGCGCGCCGAAGTCCTTACCTCCTGCTTCGATCGCGGCGCGGTAGAACGCTTCCACATCGGCGCGGCTCTGCGCTGCAAACGCAACGTGTGTCGGCGTGATGATGCGCAAGTGCTCGGGTGTCTGAAAGCTTGCGGGGCCCACGCCGATCCAGAACTCCGGTTTGTGGTCGCGACCGAAACCGCACGCCTGACCGAAGTCCATGATGGGCTTGATGCCGAGAGGTGCCAGCGCCTTCTCGTAGAATGCCTTCGATCGACCATAGTCGCTGACGGCGAGGGTGACGTGATCGAGAATGGGCATGATCGCTCTCCGTGGAACGCGACGCTTTCACACTCCCGCCGCGCGCGCAAGCGAACGTCGGGCCGGCATCGACAATGTGGCCTGTCATGCTGGCATTGAAGTGCTCGACGTTGGCCCTTGGGCCCGATCGGGTGTGCCAGGCAATTGGCGCATGCCTCGGGGCGGCTCAGGCCTCGAGCTCTTCACGAAGCGACTCGAAGCTGGTGGAAAGATAGAGATCGCTCTCCACGATCACCGCATCGACCATTCCGCGAAGCGCACGCAGCATCGTTTCATCGGCGGAGGGCAAATGAGCGAGGACCCGAACCGAACCGAGGACGGAGAGGAGCGGTCGCATCTCCGCGATCGTCTCCACCGGCAAATAGGCACCTCTTGCCATGACCTTTGCGCAAAGCTCGGCGGAAGCTCGGTCGCTCACCGTGGCCAGCGCTACCATGCGGGTCGTACGCGCGTGTTTCGCGATCGCATCCCAGCTGTCGCTGTCGGCTCCAACGACGACGGCGTCGGCCCCCGCCGCACGCGCCGTCAGCGCGTCCAATTCGGTTGC
>DASWDH010000327.1:0-2003 GCA_036395495.1 Polyangiaceae bacterium | reverse complement strand
CGCAAGCAACACGAGCATCAATCGATTGCGGGCCGGAGTTTCGGATCGGGGCAGGTGCGGCGGCTGCTTTTGGCCGGGGGACAAAGGTTCCATGCGTGACAACCAGTCTGTCACGACGACATGGCTTCGCCAGCCTTTTGTCGGAAGGTCCAGGCGTCGAGAGAGGACGGAAACTCGTCCCCCGCCCCGATCGCGACGGTTACGCCGGCGGCATCAACCGTTCTGTACGCACGCTCGCCCGCTCACGCATACGCGCATGCCACCTGTGGAGCCTCGGGAAATCCGCCGGTAACTCCCAACCCGCCAGAAGCGCCTTCTCCAGCGCGGCAATGAGCCAGGCGTCCGCGAGCGAGAACTCCATCCCGAAAAGTAGTCCGTTATCGCGATGCGTGTGCTCCCACACCGAAAGGGCGTCGTGCATCTTCGCGGTGATCGCCTGCTCGCCGTGATCGCGCCCTTTTTCGGTGAACTCCTCGACCGGGCCCATGAGCTCCGTGTCGATTCGCTTCATCGCGCTTCGGATGACCGCCCGCCCGCGCGCATCGGGGGGGCGAAGCGCCGGGCGGGCGAACGCATCCTCGAGATACTCGCTGATGACGGTCGAATCCGACACCGCGAACGAGCCATCCATGATGACGGGCACTTTCCCCCCGGATAGCTCGACGAGCTCGGGCGGCGAGTCCTCTTCACCCACGACGCGACGGCTGAAAGGCAGGAGCTTCTCGGCCAACACGAGGCGTACCCGCAGCGAGCACGGGCAGGACGGCCTGTAATAGAGCGTCAGCACGGCCCTCGAGTCTACAGGGGGAGCCGTGATCTTGCGATCAGACCATTGGACTCCTCAGTGGCCTGCACGCTGAAAATCGTAAAGGCTCCCGAGTTTCAGAATTTGCGTGAGTTCGTCCAGCGCTGTGAAGCTTTCGCGGGCCAGCGCGGGGTCGTGTAGGTCCGCGGGAACGAGCCGGTCGCGGTAGTGTCGCTTCACCCACCTAACGAGGTCGCGGTCGAGCGCTTGGGAGAAGAGCACGTTGGCTCCCAGCGCGGAGGCCTCGGCGTCGGTGAGCGGAACGCGCAAGCGCAAGCAGGCTGGACCCCCTCCATTCTGCATGGACTGCCGCAAGTGGAAGTACTCGACCCGATGAATCGGATTGTCCGCTTCGAGGACCCGTTGGATAAAAGCTCTCGTTTTCGGATTTTCGCGGCTTTCCGCGGGCGCCAAAATAATGATCGAGCCGTCCTCGATGGTGACCAGTTGCGCGTTGAACATGTAGGAGCTGACGGCGTCTTCCAGCGGGAGCTGGTCTGCTGTCGCCACTTCCACGCGAAACTGCGATCCGAGCAACGAACGCAGCCGCTGCACGATCGCCGGACCATCGAGAAAGGCGAGCTCGTGCATCACGACGGTTGCTTCGCAGCTCACGGCGAGCACGTCGGTGTGGAAGGCCCCGGCATCGATGCCCCTCGGATGTTGCTGGGCCAAAATGACCCTCGCCGCGGGCAGCTGGTGCAGGCGGGCCACCGCCTCGCAAGCCTCACGCGTTTGGCGCGCCGGAAATCGTCGCGTGGCCGCCGCTTCGGCCAAGCTCGATCGACCCCATGCGAACAGGTGCACCGCCGGTTCGTCTTCCGAGAAAAGACGCAGGTGATTGGCCGCGCCCTCATCGGAAAACTGCCCGCCCCCCGGCAGAGGCGCGTGCACGGCGAAACGCGCCTCGTCCGCGAAGATGACGCGGAGCGCGCGCTCGGTCACTTGCGCTTCGATCGCGCGATGGAAAAGCTCCTGCAGATTCGCCACCGTGAGGTGCAGCCGCCGGTCTGCCGTGTCGCTCGACGGCGCCACCGTCGCCGCGTTGGCCGTCCACATCGGTGCCGCGCTGGAGACGAGGCGAACGAGTTGCTCGGAGTGCTCGGCGGCGGCGACGAGGATCTCCTCGTCCGTGCCCGCAAACCCGAGCCTTCGCAGGGTACCGAGACTGGGTCGATCGTGCGGAGGCAGCACCGCC
>DASWDH010000326.1:0-6683 GCA_036395495.1 Polyangiaceae bacterium | reverse complement strand
GTTGCCTCGGAGCCCGAGGCCGACGTCTCGCTGCTCCAGCTCGACCGCCCGCCGGCGCGGTCGGTGGTGGCGCGGATCGGCGACTCCAGCCGCGTGCAGGTCGGCGAGCAGATCTTCATCGTCGGGGCGCCCTACGGCATCGGCCACACGCTCACCGCCGGCTACATCAGCGCCCGCCACAAGCCCAACACGATCTACAGCGCCATGTCGCGCGCCGAATTCCTCCAGACCGATGCCGCCATCAACCAGGGCAACTCGGGCGGGCCGCTGCTGAACTTGAAGGGCGAGGTGGTCGGCATCAACGCCGCCATTCGCGCCAATGCCAACAACATCGGTTTCGCGATCCCCATCAACATGGTGAAAGAGTTGCTCCCGATTCTGCTCCGCGACGGCAAGGTGACGCGAAGCGCCCTCGGGGTCATCGTCGATCCCGTCAACGAAGCCGAAGCGGCGCGCCTCAAGCGAACCGACCGCAAGGGGGCGTACGTCAAATTGGTCGTACCGGGCGGAGGGGCCGACCGCGCGGGCCTGATGGCGGGCGACGTCATCCTTGCGTTCGACGGAAAGACGTTCTCCGATCCCAATCAGCTCCGGTGGCTGGCCAGCTTGGGGGGGGTGGGAAAAACAGTGACCATTCGAGTGCAGCGGGCCGACAAGATGTTCGAGGTCCGGGTGACGCTCGGCCCCCTCACGCCCTCGCAGGACGAAGAAGAAAGCCCCCCGCGAATGGGCCCCTTGCGCCCCTGATGCGCTTTCCGCTTGGACCGGGCGGGGAGCCAGTGATGCTCCGGGTTCAAGGCCGTAGAATCGCGTTCCGGCCGAACTTCGCGTAAGCTCCTTGAGCCCACATGCGCTCCGTTCGTTCGGGTTCCGATCCCCTGTCTGGTCCGGAGCACACGACCAAGGGCTCGGTCGAGCGCCCAGGGGGGCCCCGGCACGACGCCGGAGCGGCTAAGTCTGCTACTCAAAACGTGAATAGCCCGAGCGCGCGCGCGTCCAACTTAGAGGCCAGACGTGCCGAAGCAGAGGAAGACCGTGCGCTCATCGAAGCAGCTCAGAATGGCGACACCGCCGCGTTTCGCAAGCTCGTCGAGCGGCACCAGCGCCGCGCTTTCGCGATCGCTCTCGGCATGGTCCGCGACGAGAACGACGCCCGCGACCTCGTGCAGGAGGCGTTCTTACGCGTGTATCGGGGGCTCGATCGATTCCAGGGAGGGTCCAGTTTTTTCACTTGGTTTTATCGTATCGTCACCAACCTCGCGATCGATTTCATGCGCAAGCCTGGTCGCCGCGAGACCGAACACGACGACGCTCGCGCCCAGCTCGACGCAGCCGACGAGGCCGATTTCCCGTTCGTCTCGCGGATCGACGGAGCCGAACCACTCGAGGTGGTCCATCGCCAAGAGCTCGCCGCGCGCCTGCGCGCCGCGCTCGAAGCGCTCCCGCCTTATCACCGAGGGGTGGTTCTGATGCGCGAGGTGGAAGGCATGTCGTACGAAGAGATGGCGCAAGCGATGAACGTTTCGAAGGGAACGATCATGAGTCGCCTGTTCCACGCCAGGCAAAAGCTTCAGCGTGCACTCGCCGACTGCTATCTCGAAGAATCGGGCGGGGCGCCCAAGAAGGGGGACGAGTAACAACCATGAGCAGTCACGATCCCCCCTTCAATCCAGGTCTCAAGACCTCCCCACCGAGCGACCTCGAGCTCATGCTCTGGGTCGACGGCGAGCTCGATGCGCGCCGAGCGGCCGAGGTGGAGAAGTTCGTCGGGCAGGACTATCGCGCGAAGGCCATCGTGGCCGGGCTTCGCGAAGCTGCCGGCGTCGTCGCGTCCGACGTGCTGTACGATGCGGAGCTGCGCGGCGCCGACGCAATCGCCGATCGGGTGATGGGTGCGATCGAGAGCGGGGCCGCGGTTCAGGTGGTAGCGATGCGCCGGCGGTCTTCGTGGCGCGTGACCGCCGTTGCTGCGATGGGGGCGGCGGTGGCCATCGCCGCGTCATGGCTCTTGTTCGCGCGCAATACGGCGATGGTCCCCTCCGCGGAAACCACGACAGCTGTGCTCAAGGCGCCGCGGGATCCCGGCGAAAACTTTGCCGCGCCTGACAGCACCGCCATCGAAGTGGTCGATTTTGGCACACGTCCGGGCACGATCTTCTATGTACCTTCCGAGGGCGAGAGCGCGTTGGCCGTAGTGTGGCTGACCGAAGACGACACGAGTCCCGCGAGTGGAGACGGTCGATGAGAGAGCGGCGTAGCAGCAAAATCACGGGTCGAAAGGCGCTTGTCTCGTTGGTGGTGGCGCCTCTTCTGTTGTCGGCACCAGTGTCCTACGCCGCTCCGGCACCTTGCGGTAGCAACGTTGGACAACAGGGTCCGGCGGCTGCAACCGTCGATGCGGAAGTGACGCTGATCCACGCTACCAACGAAGCCGACGCCGGTGTCGATCCCCGAATCGGCAAGCTACCGAATCTCGGCAACTACCGCAGCTATCAGCTCTTGTCGCGGAACAACGTTTCGCTGAAAAAAGCAGCTCCCACGACGACGACGCTCCCCAATGGGCGGGTGCTGCAGATCACCTTGAAAGACGTCAAGGATCGGCAATTCATCATCGATACGAGCATCAATCAGCCCGGGGGCACTGTTTTTTTGCCGTTGCTAGAGGTGAGGGCCGCCGTAGACGTTCCGGTGTTCATCGCCGGGCAGACGTACCAGAACGGGATGCTCATCATCGCGATCAAGATTCTGCCGAAGTAGCGAGAAGTGAACGGTATCTCATAGCACCTCACCCCCGTCCTCAGGGCTAGGTGCTTGAACCGATTGTTCGGAACGCCGCTCTACGGCGCGATCGGCAGCTCGAGGAAAAAGATCGTCCCCTTGCGCGGTGTGCTTTCCACGCCAATCGCTCCGCCGTGCAGAAGGACGATGTTGCGGACGATCGATAGGCCGAGCCCGGTGCCGCGGCCCTCGATCTTGGTCGTGAAGAACGGGTCGAAAATTCGTTTGAGATTCTCGCCGTCGATGCCGCAGCCGGTGTCGGCGACCGTGATCTTGACGGCGCGCCGATGCACGAGAAGCTCCGTTTCGACCAGGAGCCGACCACCTTGCGGCTCCATCGCGTGACAGGCGTTGGTGAACAGATTGACGAAGACCTGCGTCAACTGGTCGCGCACGCCGAGCACCGGGCGCGCGTCGGCGGCATAGCATCGCTCGACGCGAATGGCGGCCCGTGAGACCAGGTGCTCGCAGAACACGAGAGCCTGATCGATGACTGCATGGATGGCCAGCGCCGAGGGAGGCTCGATCGAAGGCCGGGCATAGGCGATGAGATCGCGCGAGAACCTGAGGATCCGCCCCGCCGCTTCTCCGATTCGACGCAGCCGCTCGATGTCACTGGGGTCCGACCTCTCGCGCTCCGCTTTGGCGCGCAGGTAATCGGAGTAGCCGACGATCGAAGTGAGCGGATTGTTGAGCTCGTGAACGACACCGGCTGCGATCTGGCCGAGGCTCGCGAGTTTTTCCGATTGGATGATCTGTCCTCGGAGCTCGAGCGATTCGCGACCTTTCGCGCTGACCAGCCGCGTCGTGCGCAGGGCGCTCGCCAGCACGGCGGACACCATCCGCAGCAACTGGTCGACGGTGGTGCCCTCGGCCAGCGTGGTCATATCTTCGGAGGCGATGTGAAGGCGGATGCCTTCGTGTTCGCGCGCCATCTCCACGACGCGTTCGTGGGGGAATTCAGGAAAAAGCCGGCCAGGAGTGGGGCTCAGGCCGACCTGCGAGCCCTGCGGCGCGCTGCGCAGAAAGCGACCCCCCTCGGGTTTGTGCGGTTCGAAAGGCTCGTTCAGCGAAATGCCGAAGGCGCACTCCGGGAGGATCGTTCCCACTGCTTCCACGACAGCGGCGGCGACGGACTCCGGTCCGTCCTCGATAGGAAGCTCGCAAGAAAGCGTGAGGAGTTTGGTCAGCCACGACGCCGGCAGCTCGGCGAGCGCCGTGCGGGTCTTGCTCTTGGCGTCGAAATTGGTGGCGAGCATGCCACCTCGGGGCTGTTCACCGGACGACGGTCCACTCGAGGTGGTCCGAACGCGCCGTTTCATGGGCGCCTCGTTGGCTCGGGACCGGCCGGCTGCGTCTCTTCGCTCGCTTTGTCGAGGTCGAGGATTTTGGCGGCGCCCACGTAGTTCTTCGTTTCGTACTTGGTGATTTTGCCAATTTTTCGCACGATTTCAGCCATTCGCTCGGCCTCGTTCACGATCACGTGCGCCGCCGAGTAGGCGGGAGTGTCGCGGTCGAGCCGCCGCTTCAGAAGCTCGGCGTAACCCATGACGCTGGTCAGCGGTTGATTGAGCTCGTGGGCGGCGGCCCCTGCGAGCTCGGCGATAATGGCCTGCTTCTCGCGAGTGCGCAGCTCCTGCTGTGCCGCGGCCAAGCGCTCCTGCATCTGCAAGCGTTCTCGAAGGTCGGTGAACAGGCCGACCGAAGCGACGGGCCTGCCCTCGTCGTAGATGAGGGCCGCCGAAAGGGAGACGGGAACGCGTTCTCCCCCCTTGCCCAGCATGTCGCAGCGATAATCTTCCAGGCGGCCAACGCCCCCGAACATCTCGGATTTGATGAGGCGCATGATTTCTCGGGCCACGGCGGCTGGATAGAGCTGGGCGACGTTGAGCTTTCCCACCACTTCTTCGGCTTGGTAGCCGTAACAGCGTTGCGCGGCGCGGTTGAACAGCAGCACCCGACCCCGCATGTCAGCCGCCACGATGGCATCCACCGAGCTGTCGATCACCCGTTCCAGAAACTCCTTGGTTTGTTTGAGCTCGGCCTCGGTCGCGCGCTCCTGGGTGACGTCCCGGAACGTGAAGAGGATCGCGTTTTCCTCGCGCAGCACGGAGCTGGTGTTCACGCTGAGCAGGACCTCGGAGCCGTCTTTCTTCTTGATGCGAATGTCGACGCCCTGCGGGTAAATTCCCTTTTGAAAGCCGAGGCGGATCGACTCGGCGCGGTCGCGTTCGTCTTCCGCGAACAGATCGCTCAATGTGCGGCCGATGAGATCCCTTTCGCCGAGGCCGGTGATCTCGCGGGCGCGGGGATTCGAAAAGAGCAGCTTGCCATCGCTGTCGATGACGACGATGCCGTCGGCGGCGCTCTCGAAAAAATCGGCGTAGCGCTGGAGCGTCTTGAGACGTCGCTCGGCCTCGAAGCGGGCGAAAGTGATTTGCTGCGTCTGATCGCGAAGGCTCTGCAGAATGCGCGCATTGCGCAGGGCAATCGCCGTGGCGTTGGCGATGGTGCGGAAGAGAGAGAGCTCGCGGGCGCCGAAAGCGAGAACATGTCGCGCGCGCAAGAAAACGACGCCCATCGGTTTGCCCTCGAAGACGATGGGCAAGAGCGCGAGGGAGCTGAAACCTGCCGGGGGTAAGCCCTTGCGCACCACCTCGAGAAGGGGGTGGGTGCGAGTGTCGCGGATGACCAGTGGCTCGCCCGACGACATCACTTCGCGAATTTCCGGGTATTGGTTGAGATCGATCGGCAGGTCGCGCAGGTGCTCGTCGTCGCTCGCGGCGACGACGTAGCCGACGTCCCCCTCGTCGCGCACGAGCACGATGCTGCAACGCTCCACCTTGGCAACCTCGGCGATCCGCCGCACGACCGTGAAAAGGATGTCGCGAAAGTCGAGGCTGGAAGAGAGCGCCTGGGTCAGCTCGAGCACCACCTGCGCATCACGTTCGCGACGCTCGAGGGCGTCCATGTACTCGCGAATGCGAAGCTGACCGCGAATGCGGGCGATCACCTCGGCGGGGCGGACCGGTTTTCGAATGAAGTCGTCGGCACCGCAGGCGAAGGCGCGAGTCGGCTCGTCGTCTCCCTCGAGGCTGGTCATCACGACGACGGGAATTTCGCGCAGCGCGGGGCGAGCCCGGATCGCGCGCAGGATCGCGTACCCATCGGGGTCGGGCATGATCAAATCGATGACCACGAGCGAAGGCAATTGACGCGTGAGCCACTGCAGGGCCTCGCCCCCCGAGCTCACCCCTGCGCTGCTCAGGTCGGCGGCTTCCAGCGCTTCGCATAGGACGCGTCGGGTGGTAGCGTCGTCGTCAACGACAAGGACGGGCGCACCTTGGGCCACGAAGCTTAGGGTAGCGCCGAATGGCGTCATTGGAAAAGGGAACCCTGTGAGTTTCCGGTTTCGGGATCACGTGGCGTCATACCTAGGTGCAGGTAAGCCTTGCGTGTGGCGACCCTCCCACGGGGTGTTCGTCCCAGCATGCCGATTTGCAACAGATACGGTTCATAAACGTCTTCGATGGTGTCGCGCGGCTCGGAGAGCGCTGCGGCGAGCGTTTCCACCCCCACCGGTCCGCCGTCGTAGGTGTCGATGATGACGCGGAGCAGCCGGCGATCCATCTCGTCGAGACCCGCCGCGTCAATTTCCAGCCGCTCGCTGGTCAAGCGGGCGAGCGCGGGGTCGATGTGCCCGCTGCCTTTCACTTCCGCGAAGTCGCGTGCCCGCCGGAGCAGGCGATTGGCGACGCGAGGCGTGCCGCGCGAACGCTGCGCCAGCTCGATGGCGCCCGCGTCGTCGATGGGGATGTCGAGCATCCGAGCGCTGCGCTTCACGATCTGCATGAGATCGGAAACCGGATAAAAATCGAGCCGCATCACATAGCCAAAGCGGGACA
>DASWDH010000325.1:0-15064 GCA_036395495.1 Polyangiaceae bacterium | reverse complement strand
GGCGGGCGACCTCGACGTGGCGCGCGACTGGTTTCGGCGCTTCGAGGGTGCGGGTCTCGACGGCGTCATGGCCAAGGTCGCCTCGGGCACCTACGAAGCGAACAAGCGTGTCATGCTGAAGATCAAGCACGAGCGCGAGTGCGATTGCGTCGTAGCCGGCTTCCGATGGCACAAGCGCGGGGAACGCACCGCCGTCGGCTCCCTCCTGCTCGGCCTGTACGATGACGCCGGCGGCCTGCAACACGTGGGAGTGGCGGCGAGCTTCACGGACAAGCGGCGCCGCGAGCTCGTGGATGACCTCGCCCCCTATCGTGAGGATGCGCTCGCCTCCCATCCTTGGAAAGAGTGGGCGCAGCACGCGGACGCCGATGCGAGCGGACGTCGAATGCCTGGCGGCATGAGCCGCTGGAGCCAAGGCAAGGACCTCTCGTGGGAACCGCTGCGTCCCGAGCTCGTCGTGGAGGTTGCCTATGATCACATGCAGGGCAGTCGCTTTCGGCATACGGCGCAGTTTCGAAGGTGGCGCACCGACAAGAATCCACGCGATTGTACCTTTGCCCAACTCGAGATCGTGCCCCCCGAGGAACTCACCACCATTTTTTCGACCGGTCGGTGACGGGAACAGGTGGGGGATGCTGAACGTCGCCATCGCCACCGATATCCCGGGAGAAACGGGCCGCGCCGCCCCCGTCGTTTCCAAGAGCTGCGAAGCGGTCGTGGGGAACGGACGCTGCCCCCTCGCGCAGGACCTCGCACCGTCCCATATCGTGGCCTGGTACGCGGTGGTGCGTGCCGAGGACGCCGAGGGTTCGCGGATTCGCATCGAGTTCCGTGATCGTTCGCTCACGGGTACGCTCGTCGAAACGCGGGACCTCGTCTTTTCGGAGCGCGACGCCGCCGAAAGCCGCTGGGCGTCCGCTGGAGCCGTCATCGCCGCGTTCGTGACCGCTCGCGACGCGCCCGAAGCGGCATCGGGCGGCGCGCGTCCGGCCGAGTTGCGGATCCCGCCTCTGCCCGCAGAAGCCGCCGTCGCCTGGGGATGCGATCTCGCGTTCGTCACCGGACCAGGGCTCGATCGGGGTGCCTATCGCGCGGGTGCTCTCGGGCGAGGATTCGTGGGTCTTGCGCGAGCTCCGAACGTGTTCGGCGCGCTCTCGTTCCGCTATGCGCAGCGCGCCGGCGACCTCGATGTGACCTGGATGTCCGCTTCGGCTGGCATGGGGGCCCGCGCCGACCTGCGCGAGACGCCGGTTTCGCTCGAGCTTTTGGGCGAGCTCGTCGTGGAGCGCATCGCGATCGTGGGGAGGAACGTCACCACGGGCCACGAGGGGAGCTCGGCGCAAAACCGGTTCGGGGGCCGACTCGGCTCCAATGTCGCCTTACGGATTTGGCGCGGACTCGCCTTCCTGCTCGGCGCAGAAGCATCCGTGTTGAGGCCCTCCGTGGAGATTACGTTTCTCGACGCCCCGGCCGGCCGCGTGCCGGCGCTCCAGTTCGCCGCCAGCGCAGGCGTTCGCTTCCGGCCTTAGCATGACTGCGTCAGATCTTGGCCATGACAGATCACGATCGGCAATTGCCGCGTGTCGGCCAGGTAAGTTACGGCGAGGCCGTCGGAGTTGGGCATCAGACTGGAACGGCCGTCAGGCCTCGCCTCCGCAGCCTCGCCGCTAGCCAGTTCCGCCTGTCCCGTCAGTACTTTAGTGGGCCTATGGCTACTCCGATGAAACGATCTGGTAGCGAGGATCTGACGCAGTAATGTCAGTCACTCCCAAAAAACACTTGTCCGGTTCGGGGGCCCCCGAACGACCTTCTCGATACAGGCCATGTTAGGCTCAAGAGATGGGTGCGCGATTGTCGGACATCGTCGATGCACTCCCGGGGGGTGCCGAGGATCGTTCACCGCCCGCGCACGCCGAAATCCTTCGCGGCGTCGCCGACGGGGACCCCTCCGCCAATGCGGCGCTCTATGACGCACTTTCGCCGGTGGTCGTTCGCACGCTGCAAAAAATCCTGCGCGACCCCTCGGCCGACTACGAAGATCTCGTGCAAACGACGTTCGAACGCATCGTTCGCACGCTCGTCGAGCGAGGCACCGGTTCGGTCTCCCATCTGGCGGCGTGGGGTGCAGGCATCGCCGCGCACGTCGCGCTCGACGCGCTGCGCGCGAAGATCCGTGAACGTAAGCTCTTCTTCCGAGAAGCCTCGACGGAGCGCGGCGCCGAATGGGTCGTCGCACCGAGCCTGGAGCGTCAACTCGAAGCTCGCCGCAAGCTCGCGTGGGTACAGGGAGCTCTCGCCCGAATGAATGCCGATCATGCCCAAGCCCTGCTGCTGCACGACGTGCTCGGCCACGATTTGGCGGAGACCGCGAGCATCGCTGGCGTGAGCCTCGCTGCCGCGCAAAAACGCTTGTCGCGTGCACGGCAGGAGCTCTTGCGACGGGCGAAGAACGGCGAAAAAGGAGGCAAGCCATGAGCGACGAGCCGCGCGTCGAAGATCTCCTGGCACCTCTTCGAGAGCCGTCGCCCGAGCGGAGCGGCCGCTGCTCCGCGGTCGACCGCGACCGGATCGTTGCGCGGATGAGCGCCGTCGCGAAAAGCCTCCCTCTCGAGCGGGCGCGCCGCCGACGCAACTTCGCCATCGCGGCGATCGCCGCCGCATTCGCGGTGACTCTGGGAGCGGCCGCTCTGCGTGTTTTTCCCGATCGACCTCTCGGCGTGACCGTGGTCGCCGGTGAGGTGCGGCTCGTCGGTCCGGCGACCCGCGGCTTGGCACCGGGTGAGACCGCACGCTTGTCGGCGGAAGGTGACCTCACGACATCCGCGCACGCCGAGGCGCGTCTCCTCACGGAGAACGGAATCGACATCGAGATGTTCGAGAACACTCGCCTCGGGCTCGCCGACTTGCAGCCTCGGTCGGACACCCTGCACATCGACGCTGGAGCGGTCCGATGCCACGTGCCGCGCCTCGCGCCCAAGCAGACGTTCTCCGTGGTCACTCCCGACGCCCAGGTGGTCGTTCACGGCACGGTGTTCCGCGTCGACGTTCGGCACGAAGGCACGGCGAGCCGAACGAGTGTGCGCGTGGAGGAAGGAGAGGTCGTCGTTCGGCATGCGACCGGCGAAGTGACGCTCCGCGCATCGGAATCTTGGACGCACGACGGCATGGCCGAAGCAGGCACTGCGTCGCCGCCAGTGGACGCGGAAGCGAACCAAAACGGCGAGCCGCCGAAGGCGAGCGCCTCGCCGCGAACGGGCGGGCGACGCGCGCCGGAAATCTCTCAGCCATCCCCCGGCACGCTCGACCAGGAGACGCGCCTTTTGCGGTCGGCGCTCGCCGCCGAGCGAAGCGGCGATTTCGCTGGAGCGGCTGCGTCACTGGAGCTGCTCGTTTCGCGATACCCGCAGTCGCCTCTGTTACCGGATGCCCGGGCCGCGCTCGCTCGCGTCCGAATGCGTCGCGGAGGACAGATACCGTGAGCGGCCGGGCCCTCGGGTCCGGTTGCAAGCTTCACCCTGCGTGGCTGGGCTGCGTGTTCGCGGGTGGGCTAGCGGGGTGCTCGGGCGATGTGTCGATCCAGATCTTGCCGGAGCAAGGACCAACGCGCGTCCTCTCGTTCGAGGGGCCCTACGATCGAGTCGAGGTGCCGAGCTCTGCGCTGCTCGACCTCCCGCAGGACTTCACGATCGAGGCATGGGTGCTGATCAGGACTTACCAAGGAGGTCACGGCGTCTTCAATCGATGGGTCTCCACGTCGGGCGACATTCAGCTGACGTTTGGCGCGCCCGAGATCGTGGCCGCGGCCGAGCTCCCGGCTCAGGAGCCCGTTCCTTCGCACACGCTGGCGACATGGCTCTACGTCAGCGCCGGGATCTGGATCACCGCCTATTCGAGCCAGCTACCGAGCGTGGCGGCTTGGCATCACCTTGCCTCTTCGTATGGTGGAGGTGCGCTCAAGCTCTATGTCGATGGATCGCTCTGGGCAACGGCGAGCGGCACCGAAACGATCCCCAGCCCCGATGGAACGGCTTTCATCGGCGCCACCGCCCGAAGCGAGCGGCCCATCGATCCGGGCCTCGGGCAGCAATGGTGGCCGCCGATCGACGGATGGATCGCCGAGGTCCGCATCTCCGCAATGGATCGTTATCCGAATGACTTCGTTCCCGAACGCCGCTTGGCGAGCGACCCGGCGACCATTGCGCTGTGGCACCTCGACGAAGGGAGCGGCGACATGGCGATGGACAGCGGTCCCAATCGACTGAACGGGGCCATCGTGCATGCGCAGTGGATTCCGGCACCGGCACGCTGACTTCGGCACTCTCGTCCACCGAGGTTTCAGTTTTCCGAAGCGGCTAGAGTTGCACACCCTTACCCACATGGCTGCCTTGGGTTGGCGAGTGACCACTTGTCAAAAATTGGCGCTTGGCGACCCCTAACTTGTCATTTCCCTAGACCAACTCGGAGGTCTCAAGCGACCTCATAACGTACGCCTCGCTGCAAGGGCGTACTGCGGCTGACGAACGGATTCACCCCCAATCCGAAGGCGGTGGTGCACCATGAGTACACGAACGCTGTCTCTTTGTTGCGTATCTCTCGCTGCGTTTTGGGCGGGCTGTTCGGCTACCGGATCTACTTTCGATTCACCGACGAGTTCGTCAGGAAGCGGCGGGTCAGGGACGAGCGGCACCTCGACGAGTAGCGGTGACACCGTCACCACCGGGTCCGATACCACGGGAAGCGGGAGCAGCACGACCGGGGCAGGTGGCGATGGGGCCGGCACGACCACCGGGGGCACCGGCACCGGCGGCAGCGGCAGTGTGATGATCGGGTTTTCTCGCCCCAAACTCATTCTTCCGAACGACGCCATGCCCGCCACGATGGTCAATGTCGCCCGCACCGACTGGCGAAAGGACCTCCTCTCGCCGACGCTGATGGATCATCACCACATGGATCAGCCGACGGTTCTGAACGGGTACTTGCTGCTCAACGGCAACGAAGAGTTCTTCGTCTACGATATGCGCGACCCGAAGGCGCCGGTTCTCGTTTCGCAGCGCACCACACCCAATCGCTGCGCGACCTGCGGTGGCAAGGGGGAGGGCGAGGCCGAGTCGCACATGACGTCCTTCGGTCGCTACGGCGACTCGTACTACCAGGTCACCACGTCCGGCAAAGGGGTCACGATCTGGAACGTCACCGATCTGGCGAAGCCCACGTTCGTGAAGTCGATCACGCTGGAGGGCATCAACTACGGTGACTTCACCGAGGCCGTCTGGGGTCTGTATTGGCAGGGGGACACGATTTATGTCGGCGCCACCAACACCGGCCTCGACATCCTCGATGCCCATGATCCCAACAACGTGACGTTCGTGAAGCGCCTGCCGACCTCGGCCTTCGGCGGCGTCAGCGCGGGACCGGTCTACGCGGTCGGCAACATTCTGGTGATCATGACTCCCAAATCGAGCGGCGGTTTGGCCACCCTCGACATCAGCGATCCGCAGAACCCGCTCGCGCTCGACGCTCTGAAGACGACCAACAGCTACATTGGGCAGTTTTATCGGCGGTACGTGTTTTTGCAGGCGCCGGTGCGTCTCTGGGATGTCCTGAGCGATCCGACCACCATCTCACCGACCCCCATCTCCACCTTGAGCACCGCGAAGAGCGAGTACATGAGCTTTTCCGATGACTTCTTGTTCCTCGGGCATCTGCGTCCCGATGCGGGAGCCTCCAAGATCGACGTCTCCGATCCCAAGAGCATGAAAATCGTCAATCGCATCTGGGGCCGGTTGGATCGCACCGGCAATGACGATCAATTCACCATCGCCGTCGGCAACTTGCTCGTCATGTGCGACGACCAAAGCCCGTACTACGGCGCGGTCATCGGCGTCCATGCGACCGATCCGGACAAGAAACCGCCGGTCGTCGACTCGATCATTCCGAAAGACGGATCGATGGGGCAATCGACCAAGTCTCGCGTCGGCATCTCGTTGTCGGACAACATCGAGTTTGCCACCGTGAATGGGGCCAGCTTCATGGTTCGCCCCGTTGGGGGACAACCCCTCGCCGGCAAATGGGGCGCCGCGATGGGCGTGGTGAACTTCGATCCCGATGAAGATTTGAAACCGAAGACCACTTACGAGGTCATCTTGCCCAAGGGCGGAATCACCGATCTCGTCGGGAACGCCCTCGTTGAGGATTTCAAGGCGACCTTCACCACCCAGTAAGAGCGCCGGCGCGGTTGCCACCATTGGGCGCGACCTCGAAGTCTGGGCGAACCGTTGGACGAGTCAATTGCGAAACTTCGGGCCCGTATTCAGTCTTGCGCTCCTGGTCACCGGCTGGGCTGCGCGGGCGCTGGCGCTGACGGCCGAGGTTCCCACCCGCGATCCGTCCCTGGTCGGTCAGGCGTTCACGTTTCGTGCGGTCACCTCGGGCGCCGTCGGCGTGACTCAATATCGGTGGAACTTCGGGGACGGTCCCGCCGGCGACTTCGTGGCGGACGCGAGCGAGGTGCAGCACACCTATGCGCAGCCCGGGCATTATTCGATCATCGTCACCATCAAGGATCAGGCTGGCTTCACGAGCGTTGCTTTCGGGCACACCGTGCACTACCCGGTGAAGGCGCGCCGGCCGAGCGCCTCGACGGACATCGTTTACGATCAAGCGCGCCATCGCATCTACACGACCAACGAGGATGACGACAGCATCACGGTCATCGATGCGGCAGGCCTCAAAAAGGTCGCCGAAATCCCGGTGTACCAGCGACCGGAGGCGCTTGCTCTGACGCCGGAGGGAAAGCTCTGGGTCGTGCATCGCGATGACTACGCAGTCGCCGTCGTCGACCTGGATGGGCTGGCGGTCGAGCGCGGGTTCCGGCTTCCCTACGCATCGCAGCCGATGGGACTTGCGATGAGCCCGACCGGCGATGCCGCCTACATCACGCTGATGGCGGTCGGCAAGCTGCTCAAGCTCAATCCTTCGACGGGCGATGCGATCGGCGCGGTCGCCGTGGGCCCGTGGCCGCGGGGCGTCTCGGTGTCAGAGGACGGCCGAGACGTTTACGTGACCCGTTTCATTTCTGCCGATGCTCACGGGGAGGTCGTCCAAGTCGACGGTCCCATGCTCAAAGTCGTCAAGCGAATCGAGCTGGCGCCGGACACGACGACGGCCGATTCCGATCAGGGGGCCCGCGGTTTACCCAATTATCTCTTTTCGATCGGGATTTCTCCGGACGCTCGTCAGGCGTGGGTTGCCGGCAAGAGCGACAATGTCTTCCGCGGCGGTTTTCGCGACGGTCTCGAGCTCAACCAGGACGACACGGTTCGACCGGCGGTCTCCATTCTCGACCTGGCGCAAGGCGTCGAGCAGCGCGAGCTCCGGATCGACATGGACGATCGCAACCTCGCTACCCACCTCGAGTTCAGTCCGCTCGGCGATTTCGTGTTCGTCACCGCGACTGGGTCAGGGCTCATCGAGGTGCACGACGCGTATACGAAGGGCTTCGTGACCGCGCTCAAAGAATGCGGCATCGCGCCTCGCGGCGTCGTGCTGGGGCCGCAGAATCGGCTCTTCGTGCACGGAGCGCTCACGCACAATGTCGTCGTCTTCGACGTGACCGACATCCTCACGTCGACCGATCAGCGCACCATCAAGCTTGCCGACATCCCCGCCGTTGCGAGCCCCAAGCTGAGCGCCGATGCGCTGCGCGGCAAACAGATTTTCTACAACTCGGCGGATGGGCGGATGACCGTCGAGGGTTACATCAGCTGCGCTTCGTGTCACTTCGAGGGTTTCGAAGACGGTCGCGTGTGGGACTTCACCAGTCGTGGGGAGGGGCTCCGCAATACCGTATCGCTCCTCGGTCGCAAGGGCACCGCGCAAGGGCGCATCCATTGGAGCGGCAACTTCGACGAGATCCAGGATTTCGAACAAGAGATCCGGGGGCTATTCAACGGAAGCGGTTTTTTGCCCGACGCGGTCCTTTCCCAAGGCACGCGCAATGACCCGCTCGGCGATCACAAGGCAGGACTGAGCAAGGAGCTCGACGCCCTGGCCGCTTACGTGGAGACGCTGGATCATGTCCACCCCAGCCCCTACCGCAATGCCGACGGCTCGATGACCGCCGCCGCGGAAGCGGGCAAAACTCTGTTTTTCAAGCTGGGGTGCGACTTCTGTCATGTGGGACTGGACATGACCGACAGCGCGCGCGGTATGCTGCACGACGTGGGGACGATCAAGGCGAGTTCGGGAAAGCGATCCGGCGGAGCCTTGCTCGGCATCGACACGCCGACGTTGCTCGGAATCTGGGAAACGGCGCCGTACCTGCATGACGGCTCCGCGGCGACGCTGCGCGACGTGCTCACCACCGCCAACCCGAAAGACGAGCACGGCTTCGTCAGCAGTTTGACGAGCGAGCAGGTGGATCAGCTGGTGGCGTATTTGCAGCAGCTCGATAGCGAGCTTGCGCCGCGCCGGCTCCCGTTCGAGCCCCCGCTGCCCGTCGATGGCGGAGGGGACGCTCCTCGGCTTCAGTCCGATGCCCAGGGGCGCTGCACCTGTACGTTGCTGAGAGCGCACGAGGAGCCTGCGGTTGGCACGTTGTGGACCCTGGTTCCGCTTTTCGTCTGGTACGAACGGCGTCGAACCCGAAAAGTCCGCCGCGAAGGTGGCGCATGAGATGTCTCCTCGCGCCTTGGATTCTCTGTCTTCTCGTCGCGGGCTGCTCCGCGCTCGTCGCGGGGGACGACAAGCACCCCGGCCCCGATGTGCCCTCCGACGACGCCGGATATCTGCCGCCGATCGAGCCGGCTCCGAGCTGGGCCAATCTTCCCCCTGTCTTGAATCCTGACCCCGAATTTTCGCGATTCCCCTCGCGCGAAGCGCAATACGAGAAGCTTTGCGCCAGCGGGCGAGGTGACAGCTTCTTCCAGCGCGTTTGCGGGGGCGTGCGGCCCAACATCCCTGACCTGGCGGCCTTGCTGAGGCTCGTGGGCCTCGATCAGAATCGCGCCTTCGCACTGACCGGCAACTCGACGTCATTGGTGGCGATGAGCGTGTCGGCGCTGAATCCACGGGTCATCATTTTCCCGCGCGCGAAAGACACGCTGGAACCGCTGCCGGCTCTCGTCACCATCGGATTCGTGCGAGGCGAACAGTTCGTGGAAATCGCAAGCCGTGACCTGAAGAGCGGGGAGCTCAATTTCTATCTTCTCAGCTTCGAGCAGGATTGTAACTACAAGAAGGGTTGCAGCCTCGGCAACCTGCTCACCGAAGACATCGAGCACAATTGGACTGCCTACAGCATCTATGGGGAGACGGATCTCGAGCAGACGACCCTCGACTGCCGAGCCTGCCATCAGCCGGGCGCGTATGGCACGCGGAAAATCCTGCGCATGCAGGAGCTCGTCAACCCTTGGTTACATTGGTTTCCTCAGCGCTTCGTTCGCCGTACCGATTCCGACCGCATCTTGACCGCACAGTTCACCGACACACACGGCGCTGATGCCCAGTACGGCGGCATCCCGGTGAAGACGATAGCCAACGCCCTGGACGAGGGGAGCGGAGCCCAACTCGAGGCAATGCTCCGAGCCGAAGGATACGGAAATCAGCCGAACCCGTTCGATGGCCGCATCGAGTCCGAAATGGCCGACGGGGGGACGAGCCCCACCTGGCTGTCGCAGTTCCAGGCCGCTCTCCGCGGCGAAGCGATCACCGTGCCGTATCCCTTGGCCGACGTGACCGACCCGACCAAACGTGCCGCCGCGATTCGCTCGTACCGCGATGTGGTGGCGGGAGCAGCGGCCCGCGAAAGCTTGGTCGATATTCGCGAGGTGTTTTCGCAAGACGCGATGGAAAAGCTGAGCTTCGTCCCGCAGCCGAATGCGGACGGCCGCGCGGTGCTTCTGCAGATGTGCTCGCGTTGCCACGATGGTCGTGGAAACCCAGCCGTGGGCCGCAGCAGGTTCAATGTCCAAAAGCTCGACCAGATGACGCGCGCCCAAAAAGATCTCGCCCTCGCCCGCCTGCAGGAGCCTGCGCGCTCGGCGGCGAAGATGCCGCCCTGGCGCTCCGGCCGCATGACCGACGAGGCGATGCAAGCCGCGATCGCGGAACTGATGAAGTAGCACTACTGCCGCAGATTTCCGCTACCAGATCGATCGTCGGAGCGGCCATAATCCCACTTAAACTGACCGAACAGGCGGATTTTTCGGTGTTGCGGAGCGAGGCTGGCCAGGGCGTCGCGGCTCGTTTCGTCTATCGGGGTGATTCCGACGGCCTCGCCGTAGTTTGCGTTGGGTCGGCGCCGAATCTGCAGATCGTGATCTGCCGATGCCAAGACTGCGGCAGTAATGGTAGTCCGATTCGATCAGCTACCGAGCGCGCACCTCGCCGCACAGGCGCCGAAAAGAGATGGCGGCGCTGCAAGTTGCGCCGCCCGTTCCAGTGCTCCCCCCGGCCGACGAACCGCCCGATCCGCCCGTTCTGGCTCCGCTCGCGCCCGACGTACCGGGCGACCCACCACTCGAATCGGTGCTCCCGTCGGCACTAGCAAGATAGAACCACCGGCACGTACTCGCCCGACATACTGTGCTGCCCTTACCTATGCGAGAAAGCGCCGGAGCCGACCACTGGAGAAGGTACCTCGACTGGCTCGCCGCGAACGTGCCGGCGGCGGCGGAAACTTTGAATCCGCCGGCCGACGAAGGCGCGATGATCGAGCTCGAGACGCTCGTGGGGAAAGCACTGCCCGAATCGGTGAAGACTGGCTGGCGCCTCTAGCACGCCTTCGTGGCATTGGCGCGAACGTGCACAAAAAAAACGAGCCTACCACGAAAACGACGACGGCTATTTTTGCAGGGCGATGGATCTGCACTGAGGCACGCCACCGTTGGCGCAGGTCGCCCAGCCTGCCGAGTAAAGGCTCATGTCGAGGCCGTGAAACTCGGCGAGGATGAATACGTCGCGTTGTTCGTCGGGACCCATGAAAGGTCCCGCCGCTCGGACGCTCGCGCGAGAGAACGGACGATAGTTCAGGTCGACCGGCGCGGTTCCTGTGGGGCTTAGGAACGGGAGTCGACAACCCCGAGTCGTTTCGACATATTGCCTCGTCCGGTGGGTGCGAGCTCCCTCGCGTCAGCTCGGCGAAAAAAAGTTCGGCGGGCATGTCGAGAACGCGCGGCGGGCTCCGACGTCCCCCATGAACGCGCCATCGGGGCGCGAGTCGAAAGGAGCCACGAAGATGAAATTCATGCTGATGATGAATGCGCCGCGAGGGACCGGTGACTGGGGTGTCGTCAACTGGGCCCCCGAGGATCTCAAGGCCCATATCGGGTTTATGAAACGGTTCGGCAAGGAACTCGGGGCCGAAGGGACGCTGGTCGCCACCGAGGGGCTGGCACCCCCCGGGCAGGCGCGCATCGTGCGGGCGGGCAAGGCGGGTGCGCCCGAGGTGACCGATGGCCCATTTGCGGAAGCAAAAGAGTTTCTCGCCGGCTACTGGATCGTCGACGTGGAGACCGCGGAGCAGGCCTACGCGATCGCCGCAAGGGCATCGGTGGCACCGGGGCCGGGCGGCAAGCCGCTGAACATCCCGATCGAGGTGCGCGAAGTGATGAGCGGACCCCCCGTCGAGCCGTGATCGCGCCTCTCTCCGAGACTTCGGGCGAGCACCTGCTGCGCGAGCTGGCGCCGCAGGTGCTCGGCGCGGTCGTACGCCGTTACGGCGATTTCGCCGCTGCGGAAGACGCGGTGCAGGAAGCGCTCCTCGTCGCCGCCACGAAGTGGCCAGAGGAAGGAGTGCCGGACAACCCCCGCGCGTGGCTCATCCAGGTCGCCGCCCGGCGCATGTCGGATCATCTACGCGCCGAGCTCGCGCGAAGACGCCGCGAGACCGTAGTCGTGACGCACGCGCTCGCCGACGAACAGGTGGCGCCCGCTCCCGACAGCGGCCCGGAACCGGAGCAAGACGACACGCTCGTTCTCCTCTTCATGTGCTGTCATCCCGCGCTCACCCGTCCCTCGGCGATCGCGCTCACGCTGCGGGCCGTGGGTGGTTTGACGACCGCCGAAATCGCGCACGCGTTTCTGGTGCCCGAGGCGACCATGGCGCAGCGGATCAGTCGCGCCAAGCAGCTCGTCAAGAAATCGGGCGTGCGATTCCACATGCCCGCCGACAGCGAGCGCGCCGAGCGCCTGGGAGCCGTTCTACACGTGCTCTACCTCATTTTCAACGAGGGCTATGCGAGCAGCGGCGGCTCGAGCCTACAACGCCTCGCTCTCTCGAGCGAGGCGATCCGGCTCTCGCGTGCCGTGCATCACCTGCTTCCCGATGATGGAGAGGTCGCTGGGCTGCTGGCGCTCATGCTGCTCACGGATGCACGTCGCGCCGCGCGCACTGGGCCGGAGGGCGAATTGATCCCACTCGACGAGCAAGACCGAACCCTGTGGGATCGCGCGGCCATCGCCGAAGGTGTCGCGCTCATCAGCGAGACGCTGTCGCGAGGCTCCATCGGCGCCTATCAGCTCCAAGCCGCGATCGCAGCCGTCCACGACGAAGCCCCGGGTGCCGAAGACACCGATTGGCCCCAGATCTTCGCGTTGTATGGATTGCTCAAGCGGATGACCGATAATCCGATGGTGACGCTCAATCACGCCATTGCCGCTGCCATGGTGCACGGCCCTCGAGCAGGCCTGGAGCTTCTCCAACCGCTCGACACCGACCCCCGCCTGGCCAACCACCATCGTCTCGCGGCCGTTCGTGGGCACCTCTATGAAAAAGCCGGAGACCACGAGGCTGCCATGGCTCATTACCAAGCGGCAGCCATGCGCACGTCGAGTCTTCCCGAGCGCAACTATCTGATGATGAAGGCGGCGCGCCTGCGCCAGTCTTGATCACCGAATCGAGCGGCTTCATTCCTTGCGAGCTTGCCACTTCGCCCGCCACTCGCGGGTGGGATCGTCGTCGGGGTCGGGGGTTTCCTGGGGCGGGCGTATCGCTTCCGGCACATGACGGAGGTTCACGCGGATGCGGGTCCAGGTCGACGATCGGCCTCGCATCGAATCGACGAGCACGTCGTCCACGGCGAGATGCTCGGCAACGGCGGGGTGCTTGGCCTTCCAGCGCGCGAGCCCCGCGAGCGCCGCCTCCTTGTTGGGGGAGTTGGCGACGACGACGAGCGGCATCTTCGTGCGCGGCTGTTTCGCCGGGCTTTTGGCGCGCGACGGTGCGACCCGGGGAGCCTCCCCCTCCATCTTGCGAAAGTGGGGTGGCCAGGGTGCATCGCCGAGACCCGACGCGTCGTCCCGGGCGGCGAGCTCGAGCAGCTTCTCGAGGGAACCCGGCGCGCCGTCCATTTCGGCGTGGGGATCGCCGAGCTCGGCGAAACGCTTCGGCATCGTCAGCACCGTGAACGCGGCCGGATCGCAGGCGGGGACCTCGTTCCACGAGAGCGGTGCGGACACGCGCGCGTCCCCCAGAGGACGCACCGAATACGCAGAGCAAGTCGTGCGGTCCTTGGCGTTTTGATTGTAGTCGAGAAAGACGCCATGCCGCTCTTCCTTCCACCATTTCGAGCTCGCCAACTTCGGAACGCGTCGCTCGATCTCGCGCGACAGAGCGAGGGCCGCACGGCGCACGTCACTGAAGGTCCATCGCGGCTCGATGCGGACGTTGACGTGCATCCCGCGCGAGCCGCTCGTTTTCGGCCATCCGCAGAGGCCGAGCTCCTCGAGCAACGCTTTCACTTCGAGCGAGACGAGCCGCACGTCCGTCCACGCGACGCCCGGCCCGGGATCCAGATCCACGCGTAGCTCGTCGGGGTGTTCGAGATCGCGCGAGCGGACGGGGTGCGGGTGCAGCTCGATGCAGCCGAGGTTCACGATCCAAGCCAGGCCCGCCGCGTCATCGACGACGACCTCTTCGGCGGTGCGCCCCGAGGGAAAAGACAGGGTGACCGTGCGCAGCCACGAGGGCCGGTTCTCCGGGGCGCGCTTTTGGTAGAACGCTTCGCCGTCGGCACCATTGACGAAACGCTTGAGAACGATGGGCCGATCCCGAATCCCCCCCAGGGCGCCCTCGGCGACCGCCAGGTAGTAGCGCACGAGCTCGAGTTTCGAGAGCTTCGTCTCCTTGGAGAAATAGAGCTTGTTGGGATGGGTGATGCGGACTTCGCACCCCTCGATCGAAAGCACCTCCGGTGCCTCTTCCTTGGCCACGGTATCGAGGCT
The DNA here is from genome assembly GCA_036395495.1 of Polyangiaceae bacterium. Taxonomy (GTDB): domain Bacteria; phylum Myxococcota_A; class Polyangia; order Polyangiales; family Polyangiaceae; genus DASWDH01. Next base: position 841 of record DASWDH010000325.1, on the reverse strand, counting down.
ACACCATGTCTCATGGCCGATACGAAGCAAGAAGTCCTCGACATGCTTCGCGAGCTTGCCGAGCTGACCATCATCGAAGAGGGCGATCCGCAATCGTTTCGGGTCCGTGCCTACGAGAGCGCCGCGCAAGCCATCGCCGCTCAGGCCACCGATCTCGGCAAACTCACCGTCAAGGAGCTCCAGAAGATCGAGGGAATCGGCAAGAGCACAGCCGACAAGATCCGCGAGCTGCTCGCGACGGGTCGAGTCGAAAAGCTCGAGGGCTTGCGGCAAAAGCATCCAGCGAGCGTCGTTGCGCTCTTGCAGATTCCAGGGCTGGGGCCGAAAGCGTTGAATCGGCTTCGGGCCGAGCTCGGCGTGCAGTCCATCGACGATCTCCGGCGCGCGCTGACCGAGCACAAGCTGCGCGAGCTCAAAGGGTTCGGGCAGAAATCGGAAGAAAAGCTGGTCCTCGCGCTGGTCCGGCTCGACGAGCAGGGTTCGATCGGGCGCACGCCGATTTCGGTGGCGCTGCCTCTCGCGACGCGCATCGTGGCGCGCTTACTCGAGGTGCCCGGCGTCACCCACGCCTCGTTCTGCGGATCGCTGCGTCGGTTCTCGGAGACGATCGGCGACGTCGACATCGTGGTGGCCGCGAGCGCGCCGGAGCCGGTGATGGAGGCGCTCGTTTCGATGAGCCTGGTCGACCGCATCGTGGTACGTGGCGAGGCCAAAACGAGCGTCGTTACCCGCCGCGGCACCCAGATCGACGTACGCGTCGTCGCCGCGCATCAGCTCGGCGCCGCGCTCTTGTATTTCACGGGTTCGAAGGGTCACAACATCAAGCTGCGACAGCGCGCCC
>DASWDH010000324.1:0-7675 GCA_036395495.1 Polyangiaceae bacterium | reverse complement strand
AGCAAGTCCGCTGGCGACTCGCTCGTCGTGGCCGGCATCCCAGGCAACGTGGGATACCTGGGCGCGCGCGTCCCGACTAGCGGCCGCGCGACTTAACGGTCTTCCGGAGCTGCTCTTCCTTCTTCATGAGCTCGCCCGTCGGATCACTGGGAGCAAAGTCCGCCGTCTCGAACACCTGGCGAATCTCGACCTCGCCCTCTTGGAACGGCGCTCGCTTCAACCATTCGAGAGCCTCTTCCCTGGATTTCACCTGCCAAAGCCAGAATCCCGCGACGAGCTCCTTCGTCTCGGTGAAGGGCCCATCGATGACCGTGCGCTTCGAGCCTTCGAACCTCACCCGCGCCCCTTTCGAGCTCGGGTGAAGTCCCTCGCCCGCCAGCATCACGCCCGCCTTGACCAGCTCTTCGTTGAATTTGCCCATTTCGCCGAGGACCTTCTGGTCCGGCAGGACCCCCGCCTCTGAATCCTTGTTTCCCTTCACGAGCACCATGAATCGCATTGTCGTTTCTCCTTGGTTCTGGTTGGAAGGCGATCTCCTCGACCGAGCGATCGGATTGGAACCCGCCTCACTAGGGCGTCGAATGACCTCCCCGGGAATCGACATTTCGGTCGATATTTTTCCGCGGCGCCCAAGCCGCCGGAATTGCTCGACCTCCCGCCTCACCTATTTCGATTTTCGACTTCGAGCCGCGTTCTCCGGCAGCCGAGCCCTGACGAGCTTTCGCACGAGCGCTGCGGGCAGAGGTCGGTCAGGTTGAAAACGGATGGTGCCCTTGCTGGTATATGGCTGCTGACGGCATCGCTCGAATCGTATCTTGCCGGTCATGACGAAGCCGCGCTTCCGGGCGCCATCGTGTCGGGCGTTCTCTTCGCTGCGTGCGTGGCGCTCTACCTCTTCGTCGTCCGCGTCGACGCGGAGCGGCGCTAGCGGCGTCGATCTTTATGGGCGCAGCGAGAGCAGCGACGACCCGGCGCTACGCGGCGTTCCTCCGCGGCGTCAGTCCGATGAACGCGAAGATGCCGGAGCTGAAGAGGTGTTTCGAATCGGCCGGCTTCACGGACGTGAGGACGGTCCTCTCCAGCGGCAACGTGGTGTTCAGCGCGCGCCCGGCGTCCGAGGCGTCGCTCGAGCGCAAAGCGGAGGCTGCAATGAAGAAGCAGCTTGGCCGTGCGTTCCTCACGATCGTGCGTCCCATCGATGCGCTTCGCACGATGCTCGGGTCCGACCCCTTTGCAGCGTTCCGGCTCCGGCCGGGCACGAAGCGGGTGGTCACGTTCTTGCGCGGGACGCACGAGGCGAAGCTCACGCTTCCCATCGAGCTCGATGGCTCGCGCATCCTCCGCATGACGAGCGGCGAGGTGTTCAGCGCCTACGTTCCCACGGCGCGCGGACCCGTGTTCATGAGTCTCATCGAAAAGACGTTCGGGCAAAAAGTCACCACGCGCACCTGGGACACAGTCAAGAAAGTGGCCAGCTGAACTTTACACTGTGTCAATTATGTGCTTTACACTTTGTACATAGATGACTTTACATAGTGTAAATATAGCAGCTTCGTCCACCCGAATCCGGCTGCTGAACGAAGCGCGAGCGCTCCTCGAAGAACGCGGTCCCTTCGCCGTCGGAATGGATGAGATCGCGCGGGCTGCAGGCGTCAGCCGGCAGGCGGTCTACCTCCATTTCCGCTCGAAGCACGGTCTCCTGCTGGCTCTCGTCGAGCACGTCGATCGAAGCCGCGACGTCCACCAACGGGTGAAGCGCCTTTGGGCGGCCAAAAGCGCGCTCGCCGGCGTAGAGGTTGCGGCGGAGCTCGCCGCCGAGACCAACGGGGAGGTTCACCGGATTGCGATGGCCCTCGACAGCACCCGCCGCTGGGACCCCGATTTTCGAGCCGCTTGGAGCGGTCGCATGCGGAGTCAGCTGGCGCGCTATCGCCGGCTGGCCGGCTGGCTCGAGCAGGACGGCGTCCTTGGCAAGGGGTGGTCCCGTCGCGACGCGACGGCCTTGTTATGGGCGGTTACCTCGGTGGCGACGTACGACCTTCTGGTCGTCGACAGGCGAATCTCGGTTCGCCGCTACGCACGAATGGTCGCCGCCATGCTGAAAGACACGCTGCAGGCACCGCTCGACCCTGCGAAGCGGCCGAAGGCGCGCTCGAACCGGAGGAAGAGTCCCACGGCTTCGCGCGAGCGCAAGTCCGCTACTTGGTGGGCTGCGCGGTAGATCACGGCGACGGCGCCCGACCTGAAGGGACCACACGTTATCGATTCACAATCCATAGCGGACGGTGACCAGACAGTATCCAATGGCGACGGCCTCGATGACGACGAAGCTCAGGATGCCGACCGGCAGGAATTCGACGAATCCGAAGCGAAGTTGCCGTCCCTCGGCGTCGCGCAGATCCGCGCGTTCGGTGAGGGCTTGAGCGAGAGGTCCCGACGTCGCCGCGGTCGTGAAGAGGGAGCTTCCGGCGCAGACGCCCAACGCGAGGCCGACGTACACTGCGTTCGGGGGGTGCACACGAGCGAGGGCGTCGCCGACTTCGAGGAGCGCCGCCATGCTCGGACCTGCCGAGAAGACCGATGTGAGGGCACCGGCTGCAATCACGAAGACGACGAGCTGCCCCAGCGGTGAGATCGGCAGCGCGACCAGCTCGCGCGCGACCGACGCGAAGACGCCGCTCCGTCGAACCGCCACCACCATGACGAAGAGCGCGAGCAAGAAGAGCGTCGCCTCGACGTCGACTTTGCGGCGGATGAGCCGCTCACCGAGCGACGGATGCGTCGCCAAAGCTACGGCCGCGCCGATCCAGCAGACGAGCTCCGGTGTCGCCCCCTTCTCCGGCGGAAGCGTCATCCAGGCCACAATCATCGCGCCGAGCGAGAGGGCGGCGGGTATGAGGATGCCGCGATCGACCCGTACGCTGCGGTAGAGCGCGCTCATCGTGTCGATGGTGATCGCTGCGGAGATGGGACTCTTGGAGAGACCGCGCTCGGGTCGCACGCCGTAAACGATCAAGGTCACGATGACGACGAGCCCGATGAGGGTCGCCGGCAATGCGCGAACGAGGTAGGCAGTGAATCCCATTTTTCCTTGGCCGAGCAGAAGCACCGCAGGAAAGTCGCCGATCGGCGTTGCCGCTCCGCCGAGGTTGCACGCAACGAGCAAGAGACCGATCGACCATGTCACGTAACGCTGCGTGACACCGACCAACTTGTAGAGTCCGAGCAGCATCGGCATGATGAGAAGCAGGGCCGTGAGATTGTTCACGAGCCCGCCGTGCGAATACATACCGACGGCAAACAACAGGGAGATCTTGCGCGGGTCGGCGCCGCTCCAACGGCATGCCCGCATCGCGAGCACGCCGAAGAGGCGCGATTCGACGAACACCTCCGACAGCAGCCCGAGCCCGACCAAGATCACGAGCACGTCCCAGGGCACCTCCGCCAGGAGCTGCGATGCGTGACCGAGGCCGAGCACCGAAGTGGCGAGGCAGGATGCCGCAGCGCCGGACAACACGATGAGGAGGCGATAGCGCGGCAACACCGCCTGGAACACCAGGGTCACGACGAGCAGCAACGGCAGGATGGCCTGGCCGAGTCGCATCAGGGGACGAAGTGAGTGAACGATTCGATCTCAGTTTCGACGAGCCAGCGAGGGTAGAGCTCGAGCGGAGTACCGAGGACGTCCCATGCGACGAGCGCGTGGAACTGCGAACGCACGTCGGCGCCACAGGCGCGCAGCCACAGGGGGAGCACGGCGGTGCGGGATTGTTGGCGTCCGTACGCGAACGTGAGAAGAGCGCTCCTTCCGCCAGCCCAATTCTGAAACGTGTCGAGATCGACTCGCTCGACGCGGCCTCCGTAGTTGTCGAGCACTCGACCCCAATCGACCGAGAACGGGCTGTGTGCGACCATCGCGATCTTCACGCTCGCGTGAAGACGCGCAACCAGCAAGTCCAAAAAGCTCGCCTCGACGCCGACGATGACCAGGCGGTTCACCTTGCCCAGTGCTTCGAGCGCTGGGTCCGGATCGGTGCGCGGCTCGCGCGATCCAGCGAGCCAACCACGTGCGACGGCATCGAGCACGGTGAATGCGCCGCCCACCTGATCGGCGAGTAAGCCAACGCCTCGATCGCCCGAAGAGCGCGCGACCGCACGCACGAAGAGCCACGACGCCGTGGCCATCCCGAGCTCGCCGGCCACCGCGGTAAAGGCCTGGTCGAGGCCGCCGGGGAGATCGACAAGAGTCTCGCTCATCGCTTCGCGCCGCTCGGCGGGCGCGAACGGGGTCGCGCGCTCGGACGCTTGGCGCCGCGCCCCCGCTCTTCCAGCCGATCGAGCGCCGCGCCGATCAGCCAGAGCATCGCCGCGTTCGCGAGGGCATGCTGGGGCGGACCGTCGGAAAGGCACGCGGCCATCGCGGACTGCTCCGATGATCCGGCGGGCGCGAGCCTCTCGAGCGGAGCCATCGGCAGATCGAGCGGATACGCCATGAGTGAGCCGGGTCGTGCCAGATGCGGCGATACCTTCATCGGAACGGGCAGCGTGCCTCGCGCTCGAACCGCTGCCATGTCCGCGCCGCCCATCCCTTCGGTGAGCATCCCGAGGAGCAGCAGAAGAACGTAGTTCGCGCCACGATGATGCGCCGGCCCCTCGCCGAGGATGCACCGCACGACGAAGGCCCGATCTTGGTCGTCGGGCACCACCTCGGCGAGCAGCGCATCGAGGCGCGACGAATCGATGAACGCCGCTGCCGCCGATGGAGTTCGAGAATGGATCATCGCCATCCATACTATCCAAACGCGGCAGAACGCGAAATCATGCGCGTCGATGACGTCATCCAGACGGCGACGCGGGCAGCGGCTTGCTCGGGCCGGCTGGTGCCGCCGCGCCCTTCGCTCGCTGCTCCAGCTGCGCGAGCTGAGTCGTCGCCTTGCTGCGTTCCCGCTCGGAGAACGCGTCGGGGTCGTCGTCAATCCGCCTCATCACCAAGCGCGCTTGCTCGAGCAGCGCCGGAGACAAGTCCTGTGCCGGCATCCGTAGAAGGAGCTCGAGAAAAAGCTGGAGACGGTAGTCCACGGGTTTCTGAAACCGCCTGAGGGAGCTGGAAAGGAGGAGAACGGCGGAGGCCGCCTCTCGCGTCGCGAGCAGCTGCGCGTGCACGAGATCCGTGCTCGGGTTGCGGCCCGCCTTCAGATAGTGTTCGCGCGCACGGTCGAAGTCCAACCGGCCACCAAAGGTGTACAGCTTGCCCAATAGATGGTGCGCCTTTCGGTTGTCGGGACTCAAGCGAATCGCTTCGCCAAGCAGCTCCTCCATTGCCTCGAAACATTCGGGGCGCCGTTTTAGCTGCTTCTCGTACACCTGGGCCAGATTGATGAGGGCGCACGCGAGTCGAGGATTGCGGGCCCGTGCGGCCACGAGCGCTTCCTCTGCCTCGTCGAGGTCGTCGGTCAAAAAGCTCGCGCGGCCGTGCGCGTTCAGTGCCACAGCGAGCGCGATTCCGTGTGCCAAAGGATCCCGGGTGCGATGAACGGGCATGCTGGTTTGGAGCTCGCTTTTGAGTTGGGCGATCTCATGAGCGATCTCGCCGAGGTGCTGCCGCAGCTCTGCGCGGGTGCGCGCGTGGGTGAACCGGAGGGCTTCCATTTCTCCGGTCAGCACCGCTGCGAGGCCCGCCTTGGCCAGCATCTCGAGCCGCGCCCAGCGCCGCGCAGCGGGCAGGTCCTTCTCGCCCGAGCACTTCTCCCCGGCCGCCCGCACCTCATTGCCTATCGATTGGAAGAGAGCCTTTGCCTCTCTTCGTTCTTCCCACCCGTCGATTTTGGACAGCGTCACCGCCAACGAGTAACGCACGATGAACGGAAAAGTCGGATTTTCGCCCAGGAAGCGCGCGCGACCATCCTGCGGGGGTGCCCCGAGGTCCTCCTCCAGTGCGCGTAAGAGTTCGGCGGCTTCGGCATTTCGACCCAGCTTTCGCAGCACGATCGCCAGGTGAAACTGCGCGGTCCAGTTCCGGGAATCCTGACCGAGCGACTGCTGCAAGAGCTCGAGGGCAAGACAGAGGGTCTCCTTCGTGGTCGGACCGTCGTTCATGAGCAGCCGCTCCGCGCACCGGACGTTGCGGTAGCTGACCCAGGATGACGTCAGCCGCCACGCAGCCAGCTGAAAGGCCAAATAGTCGGCGGCTTCGTCCAGCACCTCCGCGCGCTGAGCGGCCGTGAACGAAGCCGACGTCTTGTGGCCGGCGTGCTCGAGCGTCAGCGTGAGTTCCCAGCTTCCCGCTTGCGCCGCCAACACTGCGACGACCTTGCGATCGCACGGACGGCGAAACGCACTGCCGAGCAGTGTGGCCACCTGCCGCGGCGTCGCCGTGAACGGGCCCAGGCGAACCGGATCGGAGACGGACGTCAGCTCCTCGAGGCCTCCGAGCGGAGCTGTGTCGAGCTGAACGTTCGCCAGCCCGGAGCGATCGAAGTCCTCGCCGGGATCGATCACCGCGAGATCGCCCTTGGGCTGCCGGTTGGTCTCCAGCCGCTGCTTGAGCTGCTGTGTGAGCGACCACCCGAACGCACGCCGATCGCTCGCCGTCGCGGAGAGATCCTCGCCTTCGATCGCGGTCACCTTCCTGGTGCCGAGAAGCCGCAACGCGCGCTGCCATAGCGAAACGCCGAGCACCGCGCCGAGCAGAAGCAGCACCCATATTCCGAGGGTGCGCACGCCGTCACGCAGGACGAGCCATGTTTTGGGCCAAAATTCGGCAGCCTGAGCTCTCGCAACCTCGACGTCGAGCTTTCCCCTCCGCGCTTCGGCCAGCGTCGGCTCGGACAACAACGGTTGCGGCCGGACGAGCACCTGATCATAAAGAGCGATCGCCTCGACGAACTGCTCTTTGTCGGCGAGCGCTCGGGCGCCGGCAAGGATCTCTTTCGTCAGCGCCTCCTCCGCAGCCGAAGCCTTCTGGTCGATCGCCCGCAGCTTCTGGTCGAGCCCGGCACGCAAGAGCAGGTTTTCGTCGCCACCGAGCGACCCACGCAGATCCTCCACGATGCTCGTTGCGCGCTGGAAACGCCGACTCGCCAGGTATTCGTCCGCCGTTGCGAGCGTGCTCGCTGCCAACCGGAGCCGCGCGAGTAGCGCCGCGCTCGCCGTTCGCCGTGCCTCGGGCCAGACTTCGATCCGGGCGATCGCCGCAGCGAAGTCGCCCGCCCCGAGCAACGCGCTCAACTCTTGCCATGGTTCCCTGGTCGCGGCTTCCTGCGGCGGTTCCTGCACTGCCACGACGGCTGAGGCATGCAGAAGGAGTGCAACGACGATGGCCGCACGAAGCAGGCGCGATCCCGATCGCATTCAAGTACCTCGACGGAAGCCTACCATCGCGCGAAGGGCGATGGTGGCTCCTTCGTCGTCGAATCGGTCATCCTCCTAGGCACGCCGTGCTCAACGAAGCGACGCGACGAGCTCGTCGAGCTGGTCCATCGTCTCGCGCATGCCGTGCTCCATGCCCCCGAGAACGCGATTCGTCGCCGGTGTCGCGCGGGCAGGGACGTAGCGGTAGTTACCTCCGACTTGGATGGCGGCATCGCAGCCCGCGACCAACACGCAGCGCGACTTGGGCGCCCACCAACGCTTCACCAGCTCGGCTTGGTCCAGACCTCGAATACGATGCCCGCCG